>NZ_JBWKYJ010000040.1:0-41236 GCF_059423685.1 Acidovorax sp. GW460-11-11-14-LB4
GCCCTGGGTGGGGGCGCAGGCCGTGCAGGCGCAGGCTTGGCCGCCAGGGTCGGGCGGCGCAGCACAGGACGCGCGGCAGGCGCAGAGGAAGAAACAGGCGTGGAGCCGCCAGCGTCAGAGGCTGGGGCAGCAGCGGAGTCCGCGGGCGGGCGAGAGGAGGAGGAAGACATTGCGTGTATTTTCGCCTGTGAACTGCTTTGAACAGGTTCTTAGCCCCCAAACCTGAGATGCAACGACCTGGCGCCAGCTACCCCTGGCGGGCCTGCCAGGCCAGGAAATCATCCACCGGCAGGGGCCGCGCAATGTGATACCCCTGTGCCTCGTCGCAGGTCAGGAGGCGCAGGCGCTCCAGGATGGCGGCGGTCTCCACGCCTTCGGCCACCACGGTGAGCCCGAGGTTGTGCGCCAGGTCGATGGTCGAGCGCACGATCATCGCGTCGTCTTCGCCCGTCTCCATGCCCATCACAAACGACTTGTCGATCTTGAGCTCATCGACCGGCAGGCGCTTGAGGTAGGCCAGCGACGAATAGCCCGTGCCGAAATCGTCGATGGACAGCTTGAAACCCTGCTCCGACAGGCGGTTGAGCATGGCCTCGGCGCGCTGCGGATCGTCCATGATCGCGCTTTCGGTGATCTCCAGGCAAAAGGCACTGGCCGCCACTCCGTGGCGCGCCAGGATGTCAGCCAATCGGTGGCTCAGCTCGGGGTCGAGAAGGTCGCGGGTGGAGAGGTTGACCGACACCCTGAGCGGCAGGCCCTGCGTGCGCGGGTCGGCCAGCAGGCGCGCGACTTCTTCAAACATCCACAGCGTGAGGTGGCGCACAAACCCGGTCTGCTCGGCAAACGGGATGAACTGCATGGGCGGCACCAGCCCGCGCTGCGGGTGCTGCCAGCGCACCAGCGCCTCGGCCGCCAGGCCCGGCTGCCCGTGCAAGGGCACCTTGGGCTGCAGGTACAGGCGCAGCTCATGGTGCTCCACGGCGTGGCGCAGCTCGGTCAGCAGCGACAGGGTCTGCGCACTGGACGAATCAAACGCTGCGTCGTACTGCAGGGCTCCGCTGAGCTTGCGCTTGGCGGCATACATGGCGATTTCAGAGCGGCTGAGCAGCGTGTCGGCGTCACCCGCATTGCCCGGCCAACAGGCAAAACCAATGCCTGCGCTCAGGTCCACCGTCTGGTCCTCAAAGGCCAGCGGTTGCTCGAACGACTGGTTGATGCGCTGGGCAATCTCGTGTGCCGCAGCGGCGTCGGCGCGCTGCAGCAGGATGGCGAACTCATTGCCCCCCAGGCGCGCCACCATGTCATCGGGCGAACGCACCTGCTGGCTCAGACGCTCGGCCACGGCCTGCAGCAGGCGGTCGCCAAAGGCGTAGCCCAGCACGTCGTTGACATGCTTGAAGCGGTCCAGGTCCAGCGTGAGCACGGCCAGCGGCTGCGCAGGATCGGCACTTGCGGCGATGGCCTGCACCACGGCGTCACGAAAGCGCTCCCGGTTGGGCAGGCCCGTCAGGCGGTCCCAGTAGGCCAGGCGGCGGATTTCGGTTTGCTGCGCGCCGATGTCCACGCGCATGTGGTCGAACGAACGCGCCAGATTGCCGATCTCGTCCGTGCGGTCGGTGTGCTCCAGCGGAACATCGTATTCACCGCGCGAAAGCCGCTGCGTGGCCGCCAGCAGCGAGCGCAGGGGCGTGGTGAGCCGTTGCGCCACCAGGCCCGTGCCTGCCGCAAACAGCAGCACACCCGCCACGGTGATGATGGCCAGCAACACCTGCAGCTGGCGGTAGGGCGCCACCACCTCGTCCACCGACCGCAGCAGCAGCGAGTGCACCTCCCCCCCCACGCTGTCGAGCTTGCTGGACCGCGCGAGCAAGGTGCCCTCGACTGTCTGCAGCTCGCCTGCCGCGCCACCGGTGCTCAGCAGCAAGGCCCGCGCATCCGCGGGCAAGGTGCTGACCGACAGGGTCATCGCCCCCTCCGGGGACTTGATCATCAGGGCCACATGCACCGACAAGAGCTGCCGCATTTCGTCGGCACGCGACTGGTCGATGCGAAAACCCATCAACACCCAGCCAATGACCACAGGGGCACGCATGGGCACCATCACGAACTGGTAGGGCACGCCATCCATCACCGCAATCTGGCTGCCCTGGGGCTGCTGCGCCAGGCGCGGCACCACCTGCCGCAGTGTGGCCGGGAATTGCTCCATGCTGTCGGACAGGCTGACCGCGCGCAGCTCCAGGTCCGTTCCGAGCAGCGCAGTCACGGCTGCGCCGATGCGGCTGCCATGGTTCTCCAGCACCGACTGGATGGTTTCCTCGTCCCCCGAGTTGACCGCCGAGCGAAAGCCATAGTCAGCCGCGAGCAGGGCCGATCCCTGGCGCAGCTGCTCGGCATTCTGGTCGAGCAGGCGGCGCCAGATGTTTTCGTCCAGGTCCAGGGCTCGCGCGATCTGGGCGCGGGCATTGCGGTCGATGGAGGCCCGCACCACGGCAAACCCTGCCGCCTGCACGATGAGCAGCAGCAGCAGCGACAACCCCACCAACCGCAGGATCAGGCTGCGCCGGGCCAGGCGCAGCCGCTTCAAGGTTGCAACCCCGTCATGCGCACCGACGCCGTGGCGGAGCCTGTAGCGGGCACGGTCAGCGCCTGCTCCAGGGCTGGGGCACCCACCGGCAGGCGGGTGTGCCAGGTGCGCAGCGTGTAGGTGCCGGGCGGCACATTGTCGAGCTGCGCCTTGCCCGTGGCGGCGGGGGTACGGGCGTAGTACGGCGTGTCCACCACCAGCACCCAGCCCACCATCTGGTCATGGATGTTGCAGCCCAGGGCCACCACACCGGCCTTGTCAAACAGCACCGGGTTGGATGGCGTGCCGCTGTAGAGCTTGAGTTCGAACTTCTTGGCCGGCGAGAAGGAGTACACATGGTGCCGCACCGAGTCGCGGTTGGGGAACAGCACCTCGGTGCCCACCGGCACCACCAGCAGGCCGGGCACAAACTGCCGTTTCTCCTGCGCCATCTCCACACCGGTCAGCGGTTTGACCTGCTTGCGCGCCTCGGCCGAGTCCAGGAACACCACCGCATCGGCCACAGGCTTGCCCGCAGCGTCGGACACATCCACCTGCACGGTGCCTGCCTGCGCGCCGCCGGCCACCAACGCCAGCGCAGCGAGTGCCGCTGACGAGGTACGCATGGCGTGACGCAAGGCTTGGTGCACCGCGCGCGGCCGCAGCGTCGGCAGGCCGTCCGGCCTCATGGTTCGATCGCCAGGCCCACCAGGGGCGCGCCATCGCCCACCAGGCCCAGGGGGCGGGTGGCGCCGGTTGCCAGGTCCACCTGGTGCAGCCGGGTCTGGGTATCGGCGGCGGTGCGCACGGCGATGAGGGCGGTGTTGCCCACGTCGGCGATGTCAAAACCCACGTCCGTGAGCGGCCCCAGCCCCAGCGGGCCCACGGTGCGCAGCTGCCCGGCGTTGGGCGACACCACGGGCTGGGTGCCCTCGCGCGAGCCCTGCATCACCAGCACGCCCAGCGCACGGTCGATGGCGTAGTTGGTGGTGATCTTGCTGTCGTTGGGGTTGTAGGTGTAGGCGGCACCGGCAATGTCGGGCCTACGGCGGGCGTTGACGTCGCCCCAGGCGTAGCGCAGGCTGGGGTCGGGCTGCACCCCTTCCACCGCAGTGTCGCCATCGACCACCGCCCCGGTGTCGGGGTGCAGACGCAGGTTCTGGCCGGTGTTCGACACCACCCGGATACGGTCGGCTGCCGGGTTGAAATCAAAGCCGAAGACTGCGCCTTGCAGCGCCAGCGCGGTGGGTGCGGGGCCCACCGGGCGCAGCGCGCCGGTGGGGATGTCGAGCGTGTACAGGCGACCCGCCTGCGACAGCGCATAGAGCACGCCCTTGGCCACGCGGAAGTCGATGCCCACCAGCCGCTCGCCGGGCGCCAGGCCCGTCACGGGGCGCCGCTCCAGGATGCGCTCGGGCTGCGCGGCCTGGAAGGTAATGAGCTCATGCGAGGCCGTCACGGCCACCAGGGTTTCGCGCAAACCGGTATCAGCCTGGGGTGCCGCACAGCCGGCCAGCAAGGCCAGGGCGGCTGCAGCGAAGGTGGTGCGCAGCGTGGAGGAGGGAAAAAACGGATGCATGAAAGGCCTCGCAAGTGTTACAGGTTTATACCTGATCGCTTGCACCCGTGGCGGGGGCAAGGGCAAACCCCAAGCCCCACATTCACTTTGTTTTTGATAGCAACACAGGCATTCATTACCGGCGCCTGCGACGGTTTTGCGAATAATTTCAGCGCCACCTTCTGTTGCACTTTGGCGCCAGTGCACCAGGGTCGTGCGGTGCCGTATTTGTAACAAGCACAGCTATGCAGATCGGGCATGGGACCATCCTCAACGCTCATGACACATTTTGTTGATATTGCCTACACTGCACCGACTCCCGCGCCCGTTCAACGGACGCGCGGCGGCCGGTGGGCACCGTTATTGCTTTGCGCAGAGGCCCCCGTTTGATCACGCTTTGATCCTTTTCGATACCCAAGGACCCCCATGTCGGCTGCTTCCACCTTCAAATCCCTGTCGATTTCCAGCCGGCTCAGCCTAGGGTTTGGCTGCATGCTGGTGCTCCTGGTGGCGGTGGCGGCAGTGGGCCAGCTGTCCGTGGGCAAAGTGCACGATCAGATGACGCAGATCACCGGCGTGGGCGCCAATAAGGCCAAGCTGGTCAACGGCATGCTGGAAAGCGTGAGCGCCATCGGCATCCAGAGCCGCTCCGCCGCCATGCTCAACGACATCGACCCCAAGCAAGCGCGCGAGCAGATCGTGGCCGTGGGCAAGACGCTCAAGGAATACGCCACGCAAGAAGCCGCTTTGACCCAGCTGCTCACCCCTGCCACGGCCACCCCCGCAGAACTCAAGCTGCTGACCGAGGTGCAGACCCTGGGCGGCAAGACCCGCCCCGAACTGGACAGCGCCATCAAGGCCGCTGACGACGGCGACACCGTGAGCGCCACGCTGGCGCTGATGACCCGCGTGGCCCCTGCAGAAACTGCCTGGCGCGCCAAGCTGCGTGAGCTGATCGAGCTGCAAAACACCTTGAATGCCGAGGCCACAGTCTCGGCAGAGCAAACCCAGAGCAGCGCCCGCGTGGTGGGTGGGCTGCTGGTGCTGCTGGCCATCGGGCTGGGCGCGCTGATTGCCTGGCGCATCACGGCCAGCATCACCGCCCCCATTGGCCGCGCAGTCGTGGTGGCCGAGCGCATTGCACGCGGCGACCTCACCTCGCAGGTCGAAGTGCGCATCCACGACGAAACCGGCCGCCTGCTCGAAGCCATTGCCGCCATGCAGGAGCGCCTGCGCACCCTGGTGGGCGAAATCGGCCAGACCGCCGACTCCATCCTGGTGGCCAGCTCCGAAGTGGCTTCGGGCAACCTGGACCTGAGCCAGCGCACCGAACAGACCTCGCACAACCTGCAGGGCGCCGCGACAGCGCTGGTGGACCTGACCGGCACGGTGTCGCAAAGCGCCGACTCGGCCCGCCAGGCCAACCAGCTCGCGTCCACCGCGTCCGATGCGGCCACACGCGGCGGCGAAGTGGTAGGCCAGGTGGTGCGCACCATGGACACCATCAGCGCCAGCTCGCGCAAGATCGCCGACATCATCAGCGTGATCGATGGCATCGCGTTCCAGACCAACATCCTCGCGCTGAACGCGGCGGTGGAAGCCGCTCGCGCGGGCGAGCAAGGCCGTGGCTTTGCGGTGGTGGCGGGCGAGGTGCGCAACCTGGCGGGGCGCTCGGCCCAGGCCGCGCGCGAAATCAAGGCGCTGATCGGAACCAGCGTGGACCAGGTGCAAGAGGGCAGCACGCTCGTCAACCACGCCGGCAAGACGATTGAAGAACTGGTGCAGTCGGTGCGCCGCGTCTCCGACATCATGGGCGAGATCACGGCGGCCACGCAGGAGCAAAGCCAGCGCATCGGGCATGTGAGCCAGTCGGTGGGTGCGCTGGAAGAAATGACCCAGCAGAACGCCGCCCTGGTGGAGGAAGGCGCAGCCGCTGCCGACAGCCTCAAGGACCAGGCCGGACGCCTGACACAGATGGTGGGCACCTTCCGCCTGACGCGCGACGGCGGCGACGAAAACAGCTGGGGCATGGCCAGCGCCTCCGCATCGCCCACCGCAGTGCCAGCGCCCACGCGCACGGCAGCCCCGCGCCACCTGGCCTCAGCCCCATCATCCCGCGCTCCCGCACTGCCGCGTAGCTGACGGGACTTTCAATCGGGCGCACTCCACGCCAGGGGCGCCAAGCAAGGACCGCCCCGCAGCGAGGGCGTCGCCCCCTCAAGGGGAAGGCGCACAGCGCCTCAGGGGGGTGTCACACTCGATCGCAGCGCCGCCAGGTCCAGCACCCGCAGACCGCCGTACTCCACCCGGATCGCCCCTTGCGCCTCCAGCGCCGCCAGCGCCTCGTTCACCCGCTGACGCGACAGCCCCACCAGATAAGCCAGCTCTTGCTGCGTGATGCGCAGCACCTCGCCCACGCCCGGGTACAGCACGGGGTTGAACAGCGACGCCAGGCTGCGCGCCACACGCACATCGGGGTTGTTCAGGCGGTCGATCTCGCGGGCTGCAATGAACTGGCCCAGGCGCTCGTTGAGCTGGTTCATCACAAAGCGGTTGAAGCCGATGGAGTGGTCCAGCAGCCAGTGAAAGCTGTCAATCGGCAGCCCGGCCACCACGCTCTTGCGCAGGGCCTGGATGTTGTAGCGGTAGGGCTCGCGTTTGATGGTCGTGCCCTCGCCAAACCAGCCGCCAGGTGGCAGGCCCGCATAGGTCATGGTCTGGCCCTGGGCGTTGTCGGTGCTCATCTTGAGCAGGCCCTCCACCACCCCAAACCAGTAGGTCACCGGGCGCCCCACGCGGCACACATAGTCGCCCGCCTTGGCGTCCCCCACCAGCAACGAGGCCACGGCGCGCTCTCGCTCGGCGGGCAGCAGCAAGTCGAGCCACGGAATACCGTCAAGCTCCTGCGGCGTGGGCGAACGGCGCCGCTGGTGCAGCGACAGGTCCTGGTGGGTGCGTGGGTCCATGGCGCAAAGGTTCTCACGAAAAAGGGCGTCCCGCAGCCGCCCCGGCATGCGGGAATACCACGATCCCAATTGTCGCCAGACCGACAAAAAAATGCCAATCGTGACGGGATGATGTCGCCTCGCGCCCCGCCCGTACAGGGCCGGAGCCCCCGAGGAGACAAGCACCATGACCCAACACCCTTCCATCACCGCACGCACCGTCCCACCCGCGCCCACCGCGCCGCGCCCCCTGGCCCGCCGCCAGGTGCTGGCCGCCGCAGCCGCCACCGCAGCGGCCGTCGGCCTGCCCGGGCTGGGCTGGAGCGGCGCGGCCCGCGCGCAGGAGGGCGCAATCAAGATTGCGCAATCCACCGCCCTCACCGGCCCGCTGGGCGACCTGGGCTCGGCCATGCACCAGGGCGCCAAGGCCGCATTTGCGGGCATCAACGCGCGCGGCGGCGTGCATGGCAAGGCCATTGAACTCGTCACCCAGGACGACACCTACGACGTGCCCAAGGCACTGGCCAATGTGGAGCAGTTTCTGGCCGACCCCGGATATTTCGCGCTGTTCAACTGCATGGGCACGCCCATGATCGACGCCATGCTGCCCAAGGTGATCGAGAGCGGCATCCCGTTTTTTGCACCCTTCACCGGCGCGCAGCTCAGCCGCACCAAGAACGCCCGCAACGTGTTCAACATCCGCGCCAGCTATGCCGACGAGGCCGAGAAGCTGGTGCAGCACCTGTCCACCATCGGCATCCAGCGCATTGGCATCGTCTACCAGAACAACTCGTTCGGCAAAGAGGTGTTCAACGCCGCCAAGCAGTCGATGGACCGGCTGAAACTGCCCGAAGCCACCACGGTGACGGTGGAGAACAACGCCTCGGACGCGGGCAGCGCAGCGGCCAAGCTGGCTGGCGGTAACCTGGAGGCCATCGTGATTGGCCTCGCAGGCAAGCCCACGCTGGAGTTCGTGAAGGCGTTCCGCGCGCTCAAGCGGGGCGTGACGCTGTACGCGCTGTCGGTCATGGGCACCCCGGCCACCGTCAAGTCACTGGGCGCGGACGCCACGGGCATGGCGATTTCGCAGGTGGTGCCCCTGCCCTCCAACGTGGTGATGCCCGTGGTGCGCGAATTCCAGGCCGCCTGGAAGGCCTCCGGCGCCACGGCCGAGCCCTCGCACCTGGCGCTGGAGGGCTACATCAACGCCCGCGTGTTTGCCGAGGCCCTGCAGCGCGCAGGCCGCAACCCCACGCGCGCGGCCTTCATCGACGCCACCTGGAACCTGAAAAAGTGGGACCTGGGCGGGTTCGAGATCAGCGCCAGCACGCCGGACCGCAACGCCTCGCGCTTTGTGGAGCTCACGCTGGTGGGGCGCGACGGGCGGTTCTTGCGATAGCCCTGGGTCCCGCCAGTTCTGCGCTGATGTGAGCGGCGCAGGTGGCGCAGCGGACACCCACACAATTGCTATCAATTAAATAGCTATCGGCGCATATTGCACTAGCGCTACTGGCCGATTTCGCCCAAATTTTGTTATTGCGAAGCCAACCCGTACCGGTAGCCCTTGAACGACCAGATGGTCCGGCCGGGCTCGATCTTCTCCAGCAGCAGGCCTGGCCCGGCTGGGTCGCCCTCGTGCAGCACCTGTCCGTTGACGATGGCCATGCGGTACACCGGATTGCTGGAATAGGTAACGCCAGAGATCTTGAGCGACGGCAACTGCGCCCGCACAGCCTCGGGCAGGTCGGCCTGGGCAAACACGGTGCCCGTAGCCGCCGGTGCTGCTGAAGGAGCTGGACTGGCCGCAGCCATGTCGGGTACACGCGGCGCTGGGGCCGCAGGCACGCGCTCACGGGGGGCGGGCTCTGCAGGGCGTGACCGTTCAGAGTCTGTGGCGGGGGAGCGCGGCGCGACCGAGCTGCTGGACACCGGCGCGGGCCGCTCCCGCTGCGGTGCCGCCGCGCGAGGCGCGGCTGCCGGAGGGGGCGCCACCGCCGCCACCACCGCAGGGGCCGCTTCGGGGGCTGTCGGCAGAGCTGCAGGCGCTGCGGGCGGCGCCGTGGACGCTACCGCCGGCATGGACGGCGCCACAGCGGCGGATGTGGCGGGCGCTGCAGCAACAACCACGGCGCCCGCAGGCACCGGCCGCTGCATAAACCACCAGGTACCACCGGCCGCCACAGCAGCCACAACCACCACCGCCACGGCCACCAGCACCGGGCTGATGGCCGATCCCCCTGCCACCGGCACGGCACCGGGGACGGGCACCGCCGGGGTATGGATGCCGGGCACAGCGCCGCGGCCGCGCTCAGCTTCTGCGCGCCGCAGCGCATCAAGGATGTAAGACACTGGGTTCAGCCTCCGGTGCGCAAGCGCGGTTCGCTCACGCCGTTGACACGGTTGAGCAGCATGAGGGTCAAGGGGCCCGCCCGGCCGTCCGGGGTCACCCCCTGGGCCAGCTGGAAGCGCTGGATGCGGGACTGGCGCTGGGCCGGCGTGGTCGCGCGGCCGGCTGCAGGTACGGCAGCCCGCGTGCCCCCGGCTGCAGCCGTGGCCAGTTGCTGGTCCAGCCAGGCGGCGCCAGCGGGGGTCTCCGCCAGGTCGCCTTTGTCGGGCATATCGGGCGGCGTGCGCCACAGCGTGGCGATGTCGCCGCGCCACACCTGGGCCAGCTCGGCCACGGGCACACGCACCGTGCGGCCCCCGCCTTCCAGCGTGGCCGTGTCGCCGTCCAGGCGGCGCAGCACGGCCGACACCGCCACGTCGCCCTCTTCGGACGGGAACAGCGTGAGCAGCACTGGGCGATCGATCTGCCGCACCAGGTTCAGGCCGGCGCGGCGGTTGCGATAACAGCGCAAGCCGTCGCGGGGCAATGCGGCGCAGGCGTCGGCACCATCGGCCACACTGGCACCCCAGGCCGAGGCCAGCGCCTGCCAGGCGGCGGTGTCGCTGGCGGGCAGTGCGGCCACAAACTGCTGCAGGTCCGACAGGGCCACCGGCGCTGCCCCGCGCGGGGCCGAAGCCCCTGACGCAGGGGCTGCGGGCATTACCCCCGCTGTGCTGGCAGCGCCGCTCGTTGGCGCGCTGGCAGATGTTTTGCTGGCCATGGCGCCCGCAGGCACGGCGGATGTCACGGCGCCTTGCCGAGACCATTGCGGCCAGGCCCCCAGTGCCCATCCGCCCGCCACCAGGGCTGCTCCCGCCACCACGCCCAGGCCCGCAACCGCCCAGCGCGGCCACAGGCCACGGGCGTTGCGCGCAGCAGCGGCCGACGCTGGCGCATCAAACACCTCAGCCGCCGCGCGCTGGACGATGCGGGCGCTGACCTCGCGCACCCCGGCGGCATAGGCACCCAGCAGCGCCCGGTCGCACAGCAGGTTGATGCGCCGGGGAATGCCGCGCGACAGCGCATGCACCCGCCGCAGGGCGCTGCGACTAAAGGGCAGCGGGCCTTGCAGGCCCGCCACGGCCAGGCGGTGGGCGATGTATTGCTGGGTCTCCTGCGCGCTCAGCGCATCGAGGTGAAAACGCGCAATCACCCGCTGGGCCAGTTGCTCCAAGGCCGGGCTGGCGACCATGGTGCGCAGCTCTGGCTGGCCGATCAGGATGATCTGCAGCAGCTTGCGCTCGCTGGTTTCCAGGTTGGTCAACAGGCGCAGCTGCTCCAGCACGTCGGCCGACAGGTTCTGCGCCTCGTCAATGATGAGCACGGTGTTGCGCCCGGCGCCATGCGCCGCGAGCAGCGAGGCATTGAGCGGGTCGATGTAATCCTTGACCGTTTCCACCCCGGCCACCGAGGACTGGTGCGGCACACCAAATTCGTCGCAAATGGAGCGCAGCAGCTCGCCCACCGTGAGCTTGGGGTTGAAGATGTAGGCCACATCGCAGTGCGACGGGATTTGCTCCAGAAAACAGCGGCACACCGTGGTCTTGCCCGCACCCACCTCGCCCGTCAGCAGCACAAAACCGCCGCCTGCATCCAGGCCATACAGCAGGTGCGCCAGCGCCTCGCGGTGCCGCTCGCTCATGAACAGGTAGCGGGGGTCGGGGGCGATGGAGAACGGCGGGTGCTGAAGGCCGAAGAACGGGGCGTACATGCCCCGGAGGATACCGCCCGCCCGTGGGCAGGGTTTTACCCACCCGGGAGTTACCCCTAAATTGTCGTCGGCAAGACAAGATGACGTCAAAGTGGGTCCTAGCATTCCCCCATCGCGCAATCACAAGCTTGCGCGCCCGGCAGTCGCCGGGCTGACACCTTCTCACTTTCAGGAACCTGCAATGTTGACCACGTTCCCGCAACTGCTGCTCAAGCATGCCGCCGAGCGCCCCAATGCCCCGGCCCTGCGCGAAAAAGAATATGGCATCTGGCAAACCCACAGCTGGGCCGACCTGGTGCGCCTGGTGGAACAGGTAGCGGCCGGCCTGCACCTGGCGGGCCTGAAGCGCCATGAACACATGGTGGTGGTGGGCGCGAATCGCCCCCGCCTGTACGCCACCATGCTGGCCGCCCAGTCGCTGGGCGCCATCCCCGTGCCGCTGTACCAGGACGCGGTGGCGGCCGAATGCATCTTCCCGCTCAACAACGCCGAGGTGCGCTTTTGCCTGGTGGAAGACCAGGAGCAGGTGGACAAGCTGCTCGAAATCCGCGAGCAATGCCCGCAAATCTCCAACATCTTCTTTGACGACCCCCGCGGCCTGCGCAATTACGCAGAGCCCGGCCTGGCATCGCTGGATGCCCTGATCGAGTCCGGCAAGGCCTTTGCTGCAAAGAACCCCGGCTGGTTCAAGGCCGAGGTGGCCAAGGCCCAGCCCGGCGACGTGGCTGCAATGTTCTTCACCTCCGGCACCACGGGCAACCCCAAGGGCGTGGTCCACACCCACAGCACGCTGCTGGACCGCGCCAGTGCGGGCGCCGAGTTCGACAAGCTCACCAGCAGCGAAGAAGTGCTGGCCTACCTGCCACCCGCCTGGATCGGGCAGAACATCTTCAGCTATGCCCAGTGGCTGGCCTGCGGCTACGTGGTCAACTGCCCCGAGTCGGCCAGCACGGTGACCATCGATCTGAAGGAAGTGGGCCCCACCTACTACTTTGCGCCACCGCGCATCTTTGAAGGTCTGCTCACCAGCGTGATGATCCGCATGGAAGACGCGGGCGCCTTGAAGCGCAAGATGTTCGAGGCCTGCATGCGCGTCGCCAAACGCGTGGGCCCGGCGCTCATGGATGGCGAGCCCGTGGGCACCCTCGACCGCATCAAGTACGCGTTGGGCAATGTGCTGGTGTACGGCCCGCTGCGCAACAACCTAGGTTTCAGCCGCGTGCGCGTGGCCTACACGGCGGGCGAGGCCATTGGCCCCGACCTGTTCACGTTCTACCGCTCCATTGGCATCAACCTCAAGCAGCTGTACGGCTCCACCGAGACCGCCGTGTTTGTCTGCCTGCAGCCCGACAACCAGGCGCGCGCAGACACGGTGGGCGTGCCCATTCGCGGTGTGCAGATCAAGGTGGCCGACAACGGCGAGATCCTGGTCAAGTCCGCAGGGCTGCTCAAGGAGTACTACAAGAACCCCACTGCGACCGCAGAAGTGCTCACCGCCGACGGCTGGTACCACACCAGCGACGCAGGCTTTCTGGACGCGCACGGCCACCTCAAGATCATTGACCGCGTGAAAGACGTGGGCCGCATCCAGGGTGGCGCCAACGACGGTGCCATGTTTGCGCCCAAGTACGTGGAGAACAAGCTCAAGTTCTTCCCGCACATCAAGGAAGTGGTGGCCCTGGGCGACAAGCGCGAGAAGGTCTGCGTGATGGTCAACATCGACTTCGACGCCGTGGGCAACTGGGCCGAGCGCCGCAACCTGCCCTACGCTGGCTACACCGACCTGGCCCAAAAACCCGAGGTCTACGAACTGATCCGCGAGTGCATCGAGAAGGTGAACGCCGACTTGGCCACCGACACCATGCTGGCTGGCAGCCAGGTCAGCCGCTTCCTGGTGCTGCACAAGGAGCTGGACGCCGACGACGGCGAACTCACCCGCACCAACAAGGTCCGCCGGGGCTTCATTGCCGACAAGTACGGCGTGCTGGTGGATGCGCTGTACGCAGGCCGCACCGAGCAGTACATCGAGACCCAGGTCAAGTTCGAGGACGGCCGCACCGGTAGCGTGAGCGCCACGCTCAAGCTGTCGGACACGAAGACATTTGCGCCTGTGAAGAGTGCCGCATGAAGCCCGCGCTCTACCCGCTGGAGAAGCCCCCCACCATGACCACTAAAAAGATCGGCGACGTCATCCTCGACGTCAAGAACATCAGCCTCCGGTTTGGCGGCGTGAAGGCGCTCACCGACATCTCCTTTAACGTCAAGGAGCATGAGATCCGCGCCATCATCGGCCCCAACGGCGCAGGCAAAAGCTCCATGCTCAACTGCATCAACGGCGTGTACACGCCGTCCGAGGGCTCCATCACCTTCCGGGGCAAGACGTTTGACCACATGAACTCGCGCCAGGTGGCCGAGATGGGCGTGGCGCGCACGTTCCAGAACCTGGCGCTGTTCAAGGGCATGAGCGTGATCGACAACATCATGACCGGCCGCAACCTCAAGATCAAAAGCAACCTGCTGATGCAGGCGCTGCGCATCGGCCCGGCCGAGCGCGAGGAAATCCGCCACCGCGAATACGTCGAGCACATCATTGACTTCCTGGAAATCCAGGCCTACCGCAAGACACCCGTGGGCCAGCTGCCCTACGGCCTGCAAAAGCGCGTGGACCTGGGCCGCGCCCTGGCCATGGAGCCGCAGGTGCTGCTGCTGGACGAGCCCATGGCCGGCATGAACGTGGAAGAAAAGCAGGACATGTGCCGCTTCATCCTGGACGTGAACGACGAGTTCGGCACCACCATCGTGCTGATCGAACACGACATGGGCGTGGTGATGGACATCAGCGACCGCGTGGTGGTGCTGGACTACGGCAAGAAGATCGGCGACGGCAGCCCCGACGAAGTGCGCAGCAACGAAGACGTGATCAGTGCCTATCTCGGCACCTCGCACTGATCAGGAGAAGACAACATGGCATTCTTTCTTGAAACACTGATCGGCGGCCTGATGGCCGGCATGCTGTATTCGCTGGTGGCGCTGGGCTTTGTGCTGATCTACAAAGCCTCGGGCGTGTTCAACTTTGCACAGGGCGCCATGGTGCTGTTCGCAGCGCTGGCCATGGCCCGTTTTTCCGAGTGGATCCCCAAGTGGACGGGCATCAGCAGCCCCATCGTGGCCAACCTGGCGGCCTTTGTGATCGCAGGCGCCATCATGTTTGTGGTGGCCTGGCTGATCGAGAAGCTGGTGCTGCGCCACCTCGTGAACCAGGAGGGCGCCACGCTGCTCATGGCCACGCTGGGCATTACCTACTTCATGGAAGGCCTGGGCCAGACGCTGTTCGGCAGCGACATCTACAAGATCGATGTGGGCATGCCCAAGGAGCCGATCTTCATGCTCGACAGCCTCTTTCAGGGCGGCATCCTGATCAACAAGGAAGACGTGATTGCCGCCGCCATTGCCGCCGCGCTGGTGGCCCTGCTGTCGGTGTTCTTCCAGAAGACTTCCACCGGCCGCGCGCTGCGCGCCGTGGCCGACGACCACCAGGCCGCCCAGTCCATCGGCATTCCGCTCAACCGCATCTGGGTGATCGTGTGGTGCGTGGCCGGTGTCGTGGCCCTCGTGGCCGGGATGATCTGGGGCAGCAAGCTGGGTGTGCAGTTCTCACTGACCACGGTGGCGCTGCGTGCGCTGCCCGTGGTGATCCTGGGCGGTCTCACTTCGGTGCCCGGCGCCATCATCGGCGGGTTGATCATCGGCGTGGGCGAGAAGCTGTCGGAGGTGTACCTTGGCCCGTATGTGGGCGGGGGCATCGAGATCTGGTTTGCGTATGTGCTGGCGCTGGTGTTCTTGCTGTTCCGCCCTCAGGGGTTGTTCGGAGAGAAGATCATCGATCGCGTGTAACCCATAAGAACAACAGGAGACTTCCATGCTCTACCGCGAAAACGGCCAGTTCAAGACGAGCTACCGCGCCGATCAGCAGATCTTTCCGATCGCGCAGGATCGCATTGCCATCGGCATCATCCTGGCCATTGCCTTCATCGCCGTGCCCATGCTGGCCAGCGACTACATCTTCCGCGCCATCCTGATCCCCTTTGTCATCATGGCGCTGGCGGCCCTGGGGGTGAACATCCTGGTGGGCTACTGCGGGCAGATCTCGCTGGGCTCGGGCGCCTTCATGGCCGTGGGAGCCTACGGCGCCTACAACTTCTTCGTGCGCTTTCCAGGCATGCCGCTGATCCCTGCACTGATCCTGGGCGGCCTGTGCGCCACGTTCTTCGGCATCCTGTTCGGGCTGCCCAGCCTGCGCGTCAAGGGGCTGTATCTGGCCGTGGCGACGCTGGCCGCGCAGTTCTTCAGCGACTGGATGTTCCTGCGCATCAAGTGGTTCACCAACAACTCCGACTCGGGCTCGGTGTCGGTCAACAACCTGCAGGTGCTGGGCATGCCCATCGAAAGCGCCACCAGCAAATACCTTTTCTGCCTGGCGTTGCTGGTCATCGTGGCCCTGCTGGCCAAGAACCTGGTGCGTGGTGCCATTGGCCGCGAGTGGATGGCGATTCGCGACATGGACGTGGCCGCGGCCGTGATCGGCATCCGCCCCATGTACGCCAAGCTCAGCGCGTTCGCGGTCAGCTCGTTCATCGTGGGCATGGCCGGTGCACTGTGGGCCTTTGTGCACCTGGGCGCGTGGGAGCCAGCAGCCTTCTCGGTGGAAATATCGTTCCGCCTCTTGTTCATGGTGATCATCGGCGGGCTGGGCTCGATCATGGGTGGCTTCTTTGGTGCGGCCTTCATCGTGGTGCTGCCCATCGTGCTCAACCAGTTCCTGCCGGCCTTCATGGGGCTCTTTGGCATCGAGGTGTCCACGGCGGGCGTCTCGCATGCCGAGCTGATGATCTTCGGTGCGCTGATCGTGTGGTTCCTCATCGTCGAGCCCCACGGCCTGGCCAAGCTGTGGTCCACCGCCAAGCAGAAGCTGCGCCTGTGGCCCTTCCCCCATTGACCGGACGGCATTGCAGGAAACCCCTTACTCGCAAGTCCCGATACGTGCCTGTCGCATTGCCGCGTTAACTGTCTATCTGTCCTGTTTTTTCCCGTGCTTCAACACATTCATCCAAAGGAGACATCCATGAAGCTTTCGAAAATCGTGATCGCCGCTGCGGTGGTTGCTGCCGGTGCATCGTCCATCGCGACGAGCGCTTTCGCACAAGCCAAGGAGCAGTTCTTCCCGCTGCTGTCGTACCGCACCGGCCCCTATGCGCCCAACGGCGTGCCATGGGCCAACGGCAAGCAGGATTACATCAAGATGATCAATGCCCGCGACGGCGGCATCAATGGTGTGAAGCTGACTTTTGAAGAATGTGAGACGGGCTACGCCACGGACCGTGGCGTGGAATGCTATGAGCGCCTCAAGAGCCGCCCTGGCGTGTCGCTGTTCGACCCCCAAGCCACCGGCATCACGTTTGCGCTGACCGAAAAAGCCCCCGTGGACAAGATTCCGCTGATGACGCTGGGCTACGGCCTGTCGGTGGCGCAGGACGGCCAGGCATTCAAGTGGAACTTCCCGTTCATGGGCAGCTACTGGACCGGCGCCGACATCCTGATCCAGCACATTGGCAAGGCCAACGGCGGTCTGGACAAGCTCAAGGGCAAGAAGATTGCGCTGGTGTACCACGACAGCCCGTTTGGCAAGGAGCCTATCCCGCTGCTGCAGGAGCGCGCCAAGATGCACGGCTTTGAGCTGCAGATGCTGCCTGTGACAGCCCCTGGCGTGGAACAGAAGGCCACCTGGCTGCAAGTGCGCCAGAGCCGCCCCGACTACGTGCTGCTGTGGGGCTGGGGCGTGATGAACTCCACCGCCCTGAAGGAAGCCCAGGCCACCGGCTACCCCCGTGACAAGATGTATGGCGTGTGGTGGGCTGGTGCCGAGCCCGATGTGCGTGACGTGGGTGAAGGCGCCAAGGGCTACAACGCGCTGGCCCTGAACACCTCGGGCCAGCAGCCCAAGGTGATCCAGGACATCCTGAAGAACGTGCACGACAAGGGCCAGGGCACGGGACCCAAGGACGAAGTGGGCTCGGTGTTGTACACCCGTGGCGTGATCATCCAGATGCTGGCCGTTGAATCGGTGCGCCGCGCGCAGGAGCGTTTTGGCAAGGGCAAGGTCATGACTGGCGAACAAGTGCGCTGGGGCATGGAAAACCTGGCCCTGGACCAGAAGAAGCTGGACGCGCTGGGCTTTGGCGGCGTGATGCGTCCGCTGTCCACCAGCTGCGCCGACCACATGGGCTCCACCTGGGCGCGCGTGCACACCTGGGATGGCAGCAAGTGGAACTTCTCGTCCGACTGGTACCAGGCCGATGAGCAGATCCTCAAGCCCATGGTCAAGGCAGGTGCGGACAAGTACCTGGCCGACAAGAAGATGACGCGCCGGGATGCGGCGGATTGCCAGAGCTAAGCACATCCCCCTGAGCGGCTTTGCCGTTTCCCCCTTCTCTCTTAGCGCTGCGCGCTGCGGGAAGGGGGACGCCACCAGCGCGGCGGGGCGGCCCTTGCGCGGTGGCACTGGCCGGGTCAGCGACCGTCTTAAGGGCTAATGAACAGCGGTTGCCTCTTTGGCAGCCGCCAATCCAAAGGGTTGTGCAACAACCCTTTGGATTGGTACAGGAAGGCAACACCATGGACTCCAACAGCAATATCGTTCTCAACGTCAACGGCATCGAGGTCATCTACAACCACGTGATCCTGGTGCTCAAGGGCGTCTCGCTGCAGGTGCGCGAGGGCTCCATCGTGGCCATTCTGGGCGGCAATGGCGCAGGCAAGACCACCACACTGCGGGCCATCTCCAACCTGCTGCAGGGGGAGCGCGGCGCGGTCACCAAGGGCTCCATCGAGCTGCGTGGCGAGCGCATCGAGAACCTGTCGCCCGCCGACCTGGTGCAGCGTGGCGTGGTGCAGGTGATGGAGGGGCGGCACTGCTTTGCCCACCTGACGATCGAAGAGAACCTGATGACAGGCTCCTACACCCGCACCAGCAAGGCCGAAATCGCGGCCAACCTGGAGAAGGTCTACAACTACTTCCCACGTCTCAAGACGCGCCGCACCTCGCAGGCGGCCTACACCTCGGGCGGCGAGCAGCAGATGTGCGCCATCGGCCGCGCGCTCATGGCCAACCCCAGCATGGTGTTGCTGGACGAACCCTCCATGGGCCTGGCCCCACAGATCGTGGAAGAAGTGTTCAACATCGTGAAAGACCTGAACACCAAGGAGAAGGTCACCTTCCTGCTGGCCGAGCAGAACACCAACATGGCCCTCAAGTATTCGGACTACGGCTACATCATGGAAAGCGGCCGCGTGGTGATGGACGGCGCCGCAAGCGACCTGGCCAACAACGAGGACGTCAAGGAGTTCTACCTGGGCGTGGGCGGCGGCGAGCGCAAGAGTTTCAAGGATGTCAAAAGCTACAAGCGGCGCAAGCGCTGGTTGGCTTGAGGAGCCCCCTGTGGCGCTGCGCGCCTTCCCCCTCAGGGGGACGCACCCGGTGGCTTGGCAAAGCCAGTTCCACGGGTGCGCTGGTGGGTTAGCGCGGGCGACCAGGGCCGTGTTCCTTTTCAGACCTCGAACGGAATCACTCTCAATTTCATAGCTGCTTACGCTTGATCGAAAAGCGCTAGAGGCATATTTCACTCAAACAACCTCACAAGGAAACCCAGGCATGAGCACGTTCTATGACGCCCTGGAAACACGCAGCCCCGCAAAGCGCGAAGCGGCGCTGATGGCTGCGCTGCCGCAGCAGATCGCCCATGCCCAAAAGGCATCGCCCGCTTTTGCCGGCATCCTGTCTGGTGTGGATGCCACCACCATCACCGGCCGCGCAGCCCTGGCGCAGCTGCCCGTCACGCGCAAGTACGAGCTGCTGGAGCGCCAGCAGGCAGGCCGTGCGGCCAACGTGTTTGGCGGGTTCAGTGCGCTGGGCTTCGGGCCGGGTATGACCCGGGTTTTTGCCAGCCCCGGCACCATTTACGAGCCCGAGGGCACGCGTCGGGACTACTGGCGCATGGCGCGGGCGATCCACGCAGCGGGCTTTCGCAGCGGCGAGTTGATCCACAACAGCTTCAGCTATCACTTTGTGCCTGCGGGTTCGATGATGGAAACTGGCGCCCACGCGCTGGGCTGCACCGTCTTCCCCGGTGGCACGGGCCAGACCGAGCAGCAAGTGCAGGCCATGGCCGAGCTGAAGCCTGCGGGCTACATCGGCACGCCCAGTTTTCTGAAAATCATCGTCGAGAAGGCTGCAGAGATGGGCGTGGCGCTGCCCACCGTCACCAAGGCCCTGGTGTCGGGCGAGGCCTTTCCGCCCTCGCTGCGCGACTGGTTTGCCGAGCGTGGCATCGCGGGCTACCAGTGCTATGCCACCGCCGACCTGGGCCTGATTGCGTATGAAACCTCGGCCCGCGAAGGCCTGGTGCTGGATGAAGGCGTGATCGTCGAGATCGTGCGTCCCGGCACGGGCGACCCCGTGCCCGAGGGTGAGGTGGGCGAGCTGGTCATCACCACGCTCAACCCTGACTACCCGCTGATCCGCTTTGGTACTGGCGACCTGTCAGCGGTGCTGCCGGGCCAGTGCCCCACCGGTCGCACCAACACCCGCATCAAGGGCTGGATGGGCCGGGCCGACCAGACCACCAAGGTGCGCGGCATGTTCGTGCACCCCGGCCAGATCGCCACCATCGCGCGGCGGTTTCCACAGGTGCAGCGCGCTCGGCTCGTGGTCAGCGGCGAGATGGCCAACGACCAGATGGTGCTGCAGGTGGAGACCACCGAAACCGCCGAGGGCCTGGCCCACCAGCTCAGCGACGCCATCCGCGAAGTGACCAAGCTGCGCGGCGAGGTGCAGATGGTGCCCCCGGGCACACTGCCCAACGATGGCAAGGTCATCGAAGACGCGCGCAGCTACAAGTAGCCCCTGAGAGCCCGCTGACGTTCTCGCAGGGGCCGCAGGAGCGCTGCGTGAGCCGGTGCTGGCAGCGCCGGCAACGCATGCTGGCGCCCAAAAGATGTGCATGCACATCAATGGCCAGGACATCGCGCCAGCCCTTGCGACAGCGCAAAACATGTCCACTTTGCGCGCCGGGGTACCGCAGTGTTTACCCTTACAAATGCTATCTTTTGAATAGCATTTAAACCAATAAATATCTACGCTACAGGCCTCTTTGGCTTAAAGACCATATGGCTTGTGTGCTACGTACTATCCGCAATGTTGCCGGAAATACCCCTCGCTATCATGGCCCGTCATTTACAGGAGCCCCCATGAAAACAACGCTGAAACTCGCCCTCGTCGCTGCCGCTGCAGTGGCCGCCTTTGGCGCCCATGCGCAGGATTTCCCCGCCAAGGACAAGACAGTCACCCTGGTGGTGCCCTTTGCGGCGGGTGGCCCCACCGACCGCGTGGCGCGCGACCTGGCCGAGGCGCTGCGCAAGCCTTTGGGCGCGACCGTTGTGGTGGACAACACCGCCGGCGCAGGCAGCTCGATCGGTGCCGCCCGTGTAGCCCGCGCCACACCCGATGGCTACACGCTGCTGCTCAACCACATCGGCATGTCCACCATGCCTGCGCTGTACCGCAAGCTGTCGTTCAGCGTACCCAACGACTTTGAATACCTGGGCATGGTCAACGAAGTGCCCATGACGCTGATCGCTCGCCCCACCATGCCCGCCAACAACTTCAAGGAGTTGACCGCCTGGATCCAGCAGAACAAGGGCAAGATCAACCTGGGCAACGCGGGCCTGGGCGCGGCCTCGCACCTGTGCGGACTGATGTTCAAGTCCGCCCTGCAGACGGACATGACGGATGTGCCTTACAAGGGCACGGCCCCTGCCATCACCGACCTGATCGGCGGCCAGATCGACCTGCTGTGCGACCAGACCACCAACACCACCAGCCAGATCGAAGGCAAGAAGGTCAAGGCCTATGCCGTGACCACCGCCAAGCGCCTGACCACGCCCGCGCTCAAGGACCTGCCCACCCTGGCCGAATCCGGTCTGAAGGACTTCAACGTGAGCATCTGGCACGGCCTGTACGCCCCCAAGGGCACGCCAGCCGATGTGCAGAAGAAGATCAACGAAGCCCTCAAGGTCGCGCTGAAGGACCCTGAGTTCATCAAGAAGCAGGAAGCCCTGGGCGCTGTGGTCATCACCGACAAGCGCATCGATGGCCCGGAACACAAGAAGTTTGTGGCGGCTGAGATCGACAAGTGGGGCGCCGTCATCAAGGCCGCTGGCACCTACGCGGACTGATGCTCCCGCACCCGGCAGGGCTCTGAACGCAGCCCTGTCAGCCCCCAAAAAAGCCGCCGCGTTGCGGCTTTTTTCATGGGTGTGTGGTGGGGTGTTACTCGCACCATGCGCAAGACATAGCGCCTGGCAAATCCCATGCGCCGACAGGATTGGGGTTATCCATCTGCCCCCACTGCGCCAACGCGCGTAGAACCAGGGCAGACCTTTCTCCTCTCCCCGACATCAAGGATTGATCTCCATGGCACGCATTCCCCTCCACGCCCCCACTCGCCCATCCGGAGCGACAGTCGCCGTGCACCCACTTCGTGCGCGACGTCGCCAGGCGCTGACCCTGGCGGCCAGTGCGCTGGCACTGGCCTGCGCGGCGGCGCTGCTGCCCACCATGGCGCGCGCCCAGGGGGCATGGCCCACCAAGCCGGTGCGCATCGTCGTGCCCTTTGCGCCCGGTGGCACGACCGACATCCTGGCCCGCGCCATGGCGCCCGAGCTGTCCAAGGCCTTCGGCCAGCAGTTCATCGTGGACAACCGTGCCGGCGCCGGCGGCAATGTGGGCGCGGAGATCGTCGCCAAGTCGCCCGGCGACGGCTACACGCTGTTGATGGGCACCGTGGGCACCCACGGCATCAACCGTGCGCTGTACGCGAAGCTGCCGTACGACCCCATCAAGGACTTTGTGCCCATCACCATGGTGGCGGCTGTTCCCAATGTGATGGTGATGAATGCCGACAAGGCCAAGGCCCAGGGCATTCACAACGTGCAGGATTTCATCCGGGTGGCCAAGGCCAACCCCGGCAAGATGAACATGGCCTCCAGCGGCAACGGCACGTCGATCCATCTGGCCGGCGAGCTGTTCAAGAGCATGACCGGCACCTTCATGCTGCACCTGCCCTACCGTGGCTCGGGCCCTGCGCTCATGGACATGGTGGCGGGCAATGCGGACGTGATGTTCGACAACCTGCCCTCGTCCATGGCACAGATCAAGGCCGGCAAGCTCACCGCGCTGGCCGTGACCAGCTCCGAGCGCTCGGGCGCACTGCCCGATGTGCCCACCGTGGAGCAAGCGGGCGGCCCCACACTCAAGGGCTACGAGGCCAGCTCCTGGTTCGGTCTGCTGGCCCCGGCGGGCACACCCGCCGACATCGTCAACCGCATCCAGCAGGAGGTCGCCAAGTCACTGGCCACGCCCGCCATGAAGGAGCGGCTGCTGGCGCAAGGCGCCATCCCCGGCGGCAACACCCCGGCCGAATTTGCCAAGCACATCGACAACGAGCACAAGAAGTGGGCGCAGGTGGTGAAGACGTCGGGGGCCAAGGTGGATTGATGGTTGGCGCCACCGCATCAGCCGTGGCACGAGCATGGACTGCGGCGCCTGCGGACCGCACGCAGCCAAGCATGACAACGGCTGGTGAGCGGCAGACGCACCTGCGATCAGGTCACACACCCCACACCACATCCACGTCCGCCGCAGCACTGCGCTTGAGCATCTCGATGAACGGCGCAGCACGCTGGCGCAGGCGCACGGCCTCGTTGATTTCTTCAGCCGCGGCCTCATCGTTTTCCTGGGCTTCGGGCTGGGCTTCGTCGGCGATCACGGCCGCCTCCAGCGCGGCAATGGCGCCGGGAATCTGGGCAGCGGTCACGATGCCGCTGGCGCCGGGTGTCTTGCCGATGATGGTCACGATCTGGCGCCCCTGGGGTTCGAGCATGATCAGGTCGGCGGTGGCGCGGGATTTGAATTTGTAGAGCATGGTCAAGGCCTATCGGAAGAGGTTGCCAGGGTCCGCATACATGTAGTCGCGGGTGAACGGATAGCTCGATTGTGCGCCGGACAAAAGGCCTCTGGCCGTGTCGCCATCCGGCTTGATGGCCAGCATCTGGTGCAGCGCCATCCAGCCACGTTCAAAACCCAGGGCGCTGCCCGCAAGGTACAGGCGGTACGCACGCAAGACCTTATCACCCTGCTCCTCCCCTCCTTGTGCGACCAGCACCTCACGGGCTGCAGGCAATCGGGCTTCGAGCCCGTCGGACCACGCCCACAGCGTGCGCGCATAGTGCGGGCGCAGGTTCTCGGTGTCCACCATCTCCAGGCCCGCGCGCGCCATGTCGTGCAACACCGCGCTCACATGCAAAAGCTCGCCGCCGGGGAAGATGTACTGCTCGATAAAGTCACCCATGCCTGCGCCCAGCTGCGCGTTGTCTGCGCCCCCGGCCGTGATGCCGTGGTTCAGCACCAGCCCGCCCGGGCGCAGCAGGCGGGCCACGGTTTCAAAGTAACGCAGCATCTGTGCGCGGCCCACATGCTCGAACATGCCCACCGACGCGATCTTGTCGAAGGGCTGCTCCACCTGCAGCTCGCGGTAATCCACCAATTGCATGCGCACGCGCCCCTGCAGCCCACGCTCTTCAATGCGCTGCTGCACATGCGCATGCTGGTTGCGCGACAGCGTGATGCCTGTGGCATCCACGCCGTAGTGTTCGGCCGCCCACAACAGCAGGCCACCCCAGCCCGCGCCAATGTCCAGGAACCGGTCGCCGGGCTGCAGCTGCAGCTTGCGGCAGATGTGGTCGAGCTTGGCCTCCTGGGCCTGGGCGAGCGTCAGGTCCGGTGAACGGTAATAGGCGCACGAGTAGACGCGGCGCGGATCCAGCCACAGCGCGTAGAAGTCGTCCGACAGGTCGTAGTGAAACTGCACATGGCGCGCGTCGTGCGCCAGCGTATGCGCAGCCATGGACCGCGCCCTTGCCAGCACCCTCTGCCACCAACCATGGTGCTGGTCGCGGGCCGGGTCGCGGGTCAGCAGGCCTGCAGCGGCGGCCATCAGGTCGCGCATGCCGCCTTCCAGCGCCACGCGCCCCTCGACGATGGCAGCCCCCACATTGCCGATCTCGCCCGTGGCCAGCGCCACCAGTGCCATGCGGTCACGAAAGCGCAAGGTGACGGCGGGCTCGGGCGCGCCCAGTTGCTGGCCCGCAGGCAACTGGACTGCCATCGGCACCGGCAAGGCCGCCAGCCGCCCCTCCAAGGTGTGCAGCAAGTGCTTCATGCGGCGCATCTTGAAAAATTTGCTGCACTGCGTCAACACCCCGCAATGGCATCAGGGGTTTCGCCGGGAAGGCCCCATTGACAGCTTTTTGTTTAAGCCTAAACTATTTTGGCATGAACATCCTCTGCATTGGCGGTGGGCCCGCCGGTCTCTACTTCGCCCTGCTCATGAAGCAGCAAACCCCCGCGCACCGCGTCACGGTGGTCGAACGCAACCGGCCGTTCGACACCTTCGGATGGGGGGTGGTGCTGTCGGACCAGACGCTGGCCAACCTGCAGGCGGCCGACGCGCCCACGGCAGCCCTGATCGGCGACGCGTTCAACCACTGGGACGATATCGAGGTGTTCTTCAAGGGGCGCAGCGTGCGCTCCACCGGCCACGGCTTCTGCGGCATTGGCCGCAAGCGCCTGCTCAACATCCTGCAGGACCGGTGCCTGGCGGTGGGCGTGGAGCTGGTGTTCGAAACCGACGTGGTCGACGACCAGGCGCTGGCTGCGCAGTACAACGCCGACCTGGTCATCGCCAGCGACGGCCTCAACAGCCGCATCCGCACCCGCTACGCAGCCACCTACCAGCCAGACATCGATCTGCGCCAGTGCCGCTTCGTATGGCTGGGCACCAAGAAAAAGTTCGACGCTTTTACGTTTGCTTTCGAGCAGACCGAGCATGGCTGGTTCCAGGCCCACGCCTACCAGTTTGACGCCGACACCTCCACCTTCATCGTCGAAACGCCCGAGGCCGTGTGGAAGGCCCACGGCCTGGACCAGATGGAGCAGCCCGAGGCCATTGCATTCTGCGAAAAGCTGTTTGCCCAATACTTGGAAGGCAACGCGCTCATCAGCAACGCCACGCACCTGCGCGGCTCGGCCAACTGGATCCGTTTTCCGCGTGTGATCTGCAACACCTGGGTGCACCGCGAAGCCATCGACAGCAAGCAGGTGCCCATCGTGCTGATGGGCGACGCAGCGCACACGGCGCATTTCTCGATTGGCAGCGGCACCAAGCTCGCACTGGAAGACGCCATCGACCTCGCTAACGAGTTCGCCACCGGCCTGCCCATCGACGAAGTGCTGCAGCACTATGAAGCGCGCCGCAGCGTGGAGGTGCTCAAGATCCAGAACGCCGCGCGCAACAGCACCGAGTGGTTTGAGAACGTGGCGCGCTACGCCGGCATGCCCGTGGAGCAGTTCACGTACTCGCTGCTCACGCGCAGCCAGCGCATCAGCCACGAGAACCTGCGGCTGCGCGATGCCGCGTGGCTGGAGGGCTACGAGGCCTGGCTCGCGGGTGGCAAGGCCGCGATTCCGCCCATGCTCACGCCCTTCACGCTCAAAGGCCTCACGCTCAAGAACCGCATCGTTGTCTCGCCCATGGCCACCTACAGCGCAGTCGAGGGCGTGCCGCAGGACTTTCACCTGGTGCACCTGGGCGCGCGCGCCCTCGGCGGCGCGGCGCTGGTGATGGTGGAGATGACCAGCCCCACACCCGAGGGTCGCATCACCCCCGCCTGCCCCGGCCTGTGGAACGACGCACAGCAAGCCGCCTTTGCGCGCGTTGTCAACTTTGTGCACGGCAGCAGCACGGCCAAGATCGGCCTGCAGCTCGGCCACAGCGGCCCCAAGGGTTCCACCCGCGTGGGCTGGGAGGGCACGGACGAGCCGCTGGAGGCGGGCAACTGGCCCCTGCTGGCCGCCAGCCCCATCGCCTATGGCGCGCAAAACCAGACACCTGCCGCCATGACCCGCGCCGACATGGACCGCGTGACTGCCGCCTTTGCGGACAGCGCCCGCCGCGCCGTGGCCTGCGGCTTTGACTGGCTGGAGCTGCACTGCGCCCACGGCTACCTGCTGGCCAGCTTTTTGAGCCCCGCCACCAACCAGCGTACCGATGCATACGGCGGCAGCCTGGAGAACCGCTGCCGCTACCCGCTGGAGGTGCTGACCGCGCTGCGCGCCGTGTGGCCGGCCGACAAGCCGCTGAGCGTGCGTATCTCTGCGCACGACTGGCTCCCTGACGGAAATACTGCCGACGACGCCATCGCCATTGCGCGCCTCTTCAAGGCGGCAGGCGCAGACCTGATCGACGTGTCCTCCGGCCAGACCACACGCGACTCGCGCCCGGTGTATGGACGCATGTACCAGACGCCGTTTGCCGACCGCATCCGCAACGAGGTGGGCATTGCCACCATGGCGGTGGGCGCGATCACCGAGGCTGACCACGCCAACAGCATCATCGCCGCCGGCCGTGCCGACCTGTGTGCCATCGCGCGCCCCCACCTGGCCGACCCGGCCTGGACGCTGCACGCCGCCGCGCAACTGGGCCCCGTGGCCGCAGCGCACACCGACTGGCCCGCGCAATACCACAGCGGCCGCGACCAGATGCTGCGCGAGATCGCCAAGCAAAAGCAGATGGCTGCACTGGCCGCACCGGCGCAGGAATCCAGCAAACCCGCAGCCATCGAGTAAGCCACCATGGACCTCGAAGCCCGCCTGCACGGCGCTGCACCCAGCGAACACCCCGAGGCCCTGCGCCTGTGGCTGCGCCTGCTCACCTGCACCCAGCTCATCGAAAAGCAGGTGCGCAGCCACCTGCGCGCGCAGTTCGACACCACGCTGCCGCGCTTCGACCTGATGGCGCAGCTGGAGCGTGCACCGGACGGCATGAAGATGAAAGAACTCTCGCGCCGCATGATGGTGACGAGCGGCAACATCACCGGCATCACCGACCAGCTGGTGGCCGAAGGGCTGGTTGAGCGCATGGACGTGGAGGGCGACCGCCGTGCGTACCTGGTGCGCCTCACACCCCAAGGCCGCGAGCAGTTCAACACCATGGCGCGCCAGCACGAGCAATGGATCGTCGAAGCCTTCGCCACGCTGGGCGAGCGCGACATCGCCACCTTGTACCGCCTGCTGGGCAAGGTCAAGGAACACACACAAAATAATTCTCTGGAGACAACGGAATGAAGCACTACATCGGGGCGAGCAACCCCATGCGCGAGCAGTTCAACCCGCAGGCCAGCTACGTGGCTGAGCACTTTGCCTGGAGCTTTGCCGATGGCGTGGGCACCGTCACGCTCAACCGGCCAGACCGCAAGAACCCGCTCACCTTCCAAAGCTATGCCGAGCTGCGCGACTTCTTCTACGCGCTGCGCTTTGCCACCGATGTGAAGGCCATCGTGGTCACCGGCGCGGGCGGCAACTTTTGCTCGGGCGGCGATGTACACGAGATCATCGGCCCGCTGACCACCATGACCATGCCCGAACTGCTGGAGTTCACGCGCATGACGGGCGACCTGGTGAAGGCCATGCGCGCCTGCCCACAGCCCGTGCTGGGCGCCATCGACGGCATCTGCGCCGGTGCGGGCGCAATGATGGCGCTGGCCTGCGACATGCGCTACGGCACCGAGGCCACCAAGACCGCGTTCCTGTTCACCCGCGTGGGCCTGGCCGGTGCCGACATGGGCGCCTGCGCGCTGCTGCCCCGCATGATCGGCCAGGGTCGCGCCAGCGAACTGCTGTTCACCGGCCGCGCGATGACCGCGCACGAAGGCCTGGCCTGGGGCTTCTTCAACGACCTGTATGAAAGCGCCGACCTGCTGGCCAACGTGCAGGCCACGGCGCGGGCACTGGCCGACGGCCCCACCTTTGCCCATGGCATGACCAAGACCATGCTGAGCCAGGAGTGGAGCATGACCATCGAACAGGCCATCGAGGCCGAGGCACAGGCGCAGGCTATCTGCATGCAAACGGAGGACTTCCGACGCGCGTACGAGGCCTTCGCCGCCAAGCAAAAGCCCGTGTTCCAGGGAGATTGATGCATGCATGTCGCCACGCCCCCCGCCCCTTGCCCGCCCTCCACGGCGCACCTGGCTCTGCCTTTTTTTGACGACGCCCACCGCGCGCTGGCCGAGGGCCTGGTGCCCTGGGCGGCCACGCAAGAGGTCGATGAAACCGACGACCGCGCCGCTTGCCGCGACTGGGTGAAGCGCCTGGGCGCGGGCGGCTGGCTGCGCTACTGCGTGCCCGCCGCGCACGGCGGCGCGCTGCCGGCGCTCGACTCGCGCGCGCTGGTGCTGCTGCGCGAGACGCTGGCCTACCACTCGCCGCTGGCGGACTTTGCGTTTGCGATGCAAGGACTGGGCAGCGGTGCGATCACGCTGGCGGGTAGCCCCGCGCAGCAGGCGCACTACCTGCAAGGCGTGGCGCGTGGCGAACTGATTGCAGCGTTTGCGCTGAGCGAGCCCGAGGCGGGGTCAGATGTGGGCGCTATGCAAACCATAGCTGCCAGCACAGATTCGACTAGCGCTACAGGCACTTTTTGCTTGAACGGCACCAAAACCTGGATCAGCAACGGCGGCATCGCCGACTTCTACTGCGTGTTCGCCAAGACCAACCCGAGCGGCGGCACGCGAGGCATCAGCGCCTTCATCGTCGATGCGAACACGCCGGGCCTGGACGCCTCGCGCCATATCCATGTGATGGCGCCCCACCCGCTGGCCACGCTGCAGTTCACCAACTGCAACGTGCCCGCCACCGCGCTGCTGGGCGACGAGAACGGCGGCTTCAAGCTGGCCATGCGCACGCTCGACATCTTCCGCGCATCGGTGGCCGCCGCCGCACTGGGCATGGCGCGCCGCGCACTGGCCGAGGCCGTGCACCACGCCCGCCAGCGCCGCATGTTCGGCCAGACGCTGGCGGACTTCCAGCTCACCCAAGCCAAGATCGGCGAGATGGCCGCGCTGGTGGACAGCGCCGCGCTGCTCACCTACCGCGCGGCCTGGCTGCGCGACACGGGCCAGGCGCGCGTGACTGCCGAAGCCGCGATGGCCAAGATGACCGCCACTGAAAACGCCCAGCGCGTCATCGACATGGCGCTGCAGCTGCACGGCGGGCGCGGCGTGGAAGTGGGCAGCAAGGTCGAATCGCTGTACCGCGACATCCGCTCGCTGCGCATTTACGAAGGCGCGACCGAGGTGCAGCAACTGATCATCGGCAAGGCCGTTCTGCAGGAGTAAACGCATGAAAGCCCCCTCCGCCCAGCCCGACCATTTCGTGCACGACCGCCTGCCGCCGCCCGAGGCCTGGCCCACGCTGCGCTACGACCTGCCGGAGCTGCAGATCGCCAACCAGGCCAATCTGGTGCAGGCGCTGTTCGACCAGGCCGAACGTGCGGGCCACATCGACCGCCCCCTGCTGCGCGGCCCGCACCGCACCTACACCTACCGCGACGCCCGCACCGAGGCCGCGCGCATTGCCGAGGTGCTGACGCAGGACCACGGCCTGGTGCCTGGCAACCGCGTGCTGCTGCGCGGCGGCAACACGGTGGAGATGGCGCTGGCCTGGCTGGGCACCGTCTACGCGGGGCTGATCGCGGTGGCCACCATGCCGCTGCTGCGCGCGGTGGAGCTGGGCAGCATCATCGACCGCGCCCAGCCTACGCTGGCGCTGTGCGACGGCCGCCTGCTGGCCGAACTGCAGACGGCGCAAACACAGCACCCGGTGCTGGCTATCGTCGTGCCGTTTCACACCGCGCCCGATGCGGCCGACCTGCTGCAGCGTGCGCAGGGCAAGCCCGGCACCACGCCGCCATGCCCCACGTCGGCGGACGACATCGCGCTGATGGCGTTCACCTCGGGCACCACAGGCTCCCCCAAGGCGGCCGTGCACACGCACCGCGATGTGCTGGCAGGCTGCGAGGCCTGGCCGCGCCATGTACTCCAGGCCACGCCCGATGACATCGTGGCGGGCTCGCCACCGCTGGCGTTCACCTTTGGGCTGGGCGGCTTGCTGGTGTTTCCGATGTGGGCCGGCGCCAGCGTGTACTTCCCCGACCAGCCCTACACGCCCGAAACCATGGTGCGCCTGATGCGCGATGCGGGCGTGACCATCTGCTACACCGCGCCCACTTTCTACCGGCAGATGGCCCCCTTTGCCAAGCAGATCGGCCTGCCCCAGCTGCGCACCAGCGTGAGCGCGGGCGAAGGCCTGCCGGACGCGACGCGCCAGCTGTGGAAAGACGCGACCGGCCTCGACATGACGGACGGCATTGGCGCCACCGAAATGTTCCACATCTTCATTTCCTCGCCCGGCGGTGAGAGCCGGCGCGGCGCCATCGGCAAGGTGGTGCCCGGCTACACCGCCAAGGTGGTGGACGACGACGGCCGTGAAGTGCCACGCGGCACCGTGGGCAAGCTCGCGGTGATCGGCCCCACGGGCTGCAAGTACCTCGACGACCCGCGCCAGGCCAAGTACGTGAAGGACGGCTGGAACTACCCGGGCGATGCGTTCACGCAAGACGCTGACGGCTACTTTTTCTACCAGGCACGCGATGACGACATGATCATCACCGCCGGCTACAACGTGGGCGGCCCTGAGGTGGAAGACGCCCTGCTGCGCCACCCGGCCGTGGCCGAGTGCGGCGTGATCGGCGTGCCCGACGAGGAGCGCGGCATGGTGGTCAAAGCCATCTGCGTCTTGAAGCCCGGCCACACAGGCGATGCCGCCATGGTCAAGACGCTGCAGGACCATGTGAAAGCCACCATCGCCCCGTTCAAATACCCGCGCGTGGTGGAGTTCGTCACGGCCCTGCCCCGCACCGAAACCGGCAAGCTGCAGCGTTTCAAGCTGCGCCAGTGTGCGGCCGCATCACCCTCCGCCGCGTCGCCCACTTCCACAAAAACAACATGACGATGAAAAACACCCTTTTGCAGCCCGAAGGCTGGGTCACCCCCAAAGGCTACGCCAACGGCGTGGCCGCGCGCGGCACCATGGTCTTTACCGGCGGCCAGATCGGCTGGAACGCGCAGCAGCAGTTTGAGAGCGACGACTTCATCGACCAGACGAGGCAGACGCTGCTGAACGTGCGGGCGGTGCTGGAGGCTGGCGGCGCGGGCCCCGAGCACCTGGTGCGCCTGACCTGGTACGTGACCGACCGCAACGAATACAACAGCCGCTTGAAGGAGCTGGGGGCGGTCTACCGTGAGGTGCTGGGCAAGAACTTTCCGGCCATGGCGTGTGTGCAGGTGGCGGGGCTTATGGAAGAGCGCGCGAAGATCGAGATTGAAGCAACCGCTGTAATCCCGGACTGAGCTTTTCCAGCCACCGCTGCAGCGCTTGCCCGTACAGAATGAACGCCAGCGCCGCCCCAATCAACGGCAGCGCGGCAAACACCCAGCCCGTGAGCAGCTCGCCCCCCAGCGCCACGCCCACCAGTAAAGCCACCGCAGGGTTCACAAACGAATAGCTGCCCGCCAGTGCGGCCGACGTGTTCTGCAGCAGCCATAGATATGCATTGAGCGCCACCAAGGTGCCAAACACCAGCAGGTACACCCATGCCACCCACGACTTGGCAGTGACCTGGCCCAGGGCGCTCAAAGGCTCAAACCACAACGCCACCACCAGCCCCATGGCGCCCCCCGCAAACCACTGCGCGGCCGATGCCATGGCGGGCGCGGGTAGCGACAGCTTGCGCGATGCATACGAGCCCACGCTCCAGCACAGCGGAGCACCAAAGGCCAGCAGCGCACCGAGCCAGGTGGCTGAAAAATCGCCCTCCCGCGCCAGCAGCAGTGCGCCCACCACGCCCAGCGCCAGGCCAATCCAACTGGTGAACGGCACGCGCTCGCCGCCCCAGCGCGACCACAGCGCCAACCACATGGGCATGGTGGTGACCACCGTGGCCATCAGGCCCGAGCCGATGCCGAGCTTTTGCGCAAAGCCCATCAAATTCATGGCCAAAAACACCATGCAGCCGCCCACCACCGCCGAGTTGCGCCATTGCACCCTCGTGGGCAATTCATGGCCTTGCCACAACGCAATCACCAGCATCACGCTACCGGCGCACAAAAAACGGATGGCATTCATCAGCAGTGGCGGCATGCTCTGCAGCGCAATACCAATGGCGAAATAGGTAGTGCCCCAGACGATGTAGACCAGCAGCAGTGCCATGGCCACCGCCCCGTTGCGTTGTGCGCGGGCTTGCGCATTGAAAATTGTCGGCATATTCTCCACCTGACCGAATAATTTATGGAAACCGCAAGGTTTTCGGAATTTTTACCAAAAACAAGCGGCTATGCAAGCAAATATTCAGACAGATGACATGGACGCCAGAATTATTTCGGCACTGGGCGCAGATGGCCGACGTTCGTACGCCGATGTAGGGGCCGAGGTGGGACTGTCCACCGCTGCCGTGCACGAGCGCGTGAAGAAGCTGCTGGACAAGGGCGTGATCCGCCGCTTCTCGATCAGCGTGGACCCGGAGCGTGTGGGGCTGAACTTCACCGCGTTTGTGGCGATCCGCAACGATGGCGGCGCGCACTGCCGCGACATTGCGCCGCGCCTGCGCGGTATCCCCCAGGTGGAGGAGTTGCACAGCGTGGCTGGCGAGCACGACTTCCTGGCCAAGATCCGCACCACGCACGCGCGCGGGCTGGAGGACGTGCTCTACCAGATCAAGGCGATTCCCGGCGTGGCGCGCACCACGAGCACCGTGGTCCTGAATACCGAGTTTGAAGACCGGCCGCTGGACCTGGGCTGGGTGAATGGCGACAAGGGAGGTTGATGCGTAGGGGCGGCCTCGGCTTGGTCGCGCGGCTGTTTACGCAGCCACCGGGGCGAGTTCAGCCGCAGCGGCAACCGCCGCTGGAACTGGCGCCAGCCGCTGCACCAGCGCCATGTAGTAGCCCAGCGGGGGCGTGACCAACCCCGGCACCTTGGCATGGTCGTCATAGCGGCGCAGGCGGATGGCCTCCTGCGCAAAGGGCTGGGCCGCAAACTGCATCGCCTCTTTGGGCGTGAAGGGCCCGCCCTGCAGCACCAGGCTGTGCTGCGATGCGGGCGACAGTGTCTCCCAGTACCCCGGCTCCATCGTGCACAGGTAGCGCTTGGCATCCACATGCAGGCGTATGGGCTCCAGCACCGCGTCGGGCAGCAGGCCCCGCAAGAACGGGATGGCCATGTACTGGTGCAGGTCGTCTTGCTCGGCCGTGTCGCCCCCGGGCGCCAGCAGGTGGCCCAGGTCGTGCAGCAGGGCAGCGACGACAGTGGCCGGGGTTTCACCCGATTTTTCGGCCCACTGCGCGCACTGCAGAGCGTGCTCGAGCTGGCTGACCGCCTCGCGGCCGTACTGGTTCACGCCCCGGGTAGCGAGCAGGTGGGCAATGTCTTCAAGGCTCAATGCCATGGTGTGCTCCTTGTCAGACCAGTGCCTTGCGGATGCGGGCCGACACCAGGTCGATCACGCTCACCGTGACCACGATGATGAGCATGACCGCGCAGGTCTCGGCGTACTGGAAGCCCCGGATGATTTCCCACAGCACCACCCCAATGCCTCCAGCGCCCACCATGCCCACCACCGAAGCCGAACGCACGTTGGCTTCAAAGCGGTACAGCGTGTACGAGATCCACAGCGGCATGACCTGCGGAATCACGCCGTAGATGATTTCGTGCAGTGCGCTCGCACCGGTGGAACGGATGCCTTCCACCGGCTGTGGGTCAATCGCCTCCACGGCTTCGGAGAACAGCTTGGCCAAGGTGCCCGAGGTGTGGATCCACAGCGCCAGCACGCCCGCAAAAGGCCCCAGGCCCACGGCCACCACAAACAGCATGGCAAACACCATTTCGTTGATGGCGCGGCACGCGTCCAGCACGCGGCGCACTGGTTGGTACACCCACCAGGGCACGATGTTGGACGAGGCCAGCAGTGCCAGCGGCACGGCGGTGAGCACTGCCAGAGCCGTGCCCCACAAAGCGATCTGCAGGGTGACCAGCATCTCCTGCACATAGATCTGCCACTGCGAGAAATTGGGCGGAAAGAACTCTGCCGCGTAGCTGACCATGTTGCCCGAGTCGTTCCACAGATCGAGCGGGCGCATGTCGGCGCCCTTCCAGGACGCCGCCAGCAACACCAGCAGGATGCCCCACGACAGGTACCAGGCCAGGCTGCGCTTGGGCGACGAGGTGCTGGCCAGTGTGGCCAGCGAGGGATTCAAAGCAGAGGACATGGAGACACCCGGGCCGCAACAAGAAACCTACGAATTACTTCAACGACGCCAGCTGCTGGTCGATCTCGGCCAGGCGGGTCTTCTTGTCAGAATCAGCCAGCGTCGCGTCGGCCTCGATCTTGTTGCGCTTGCCGAAGAGGTCTAGCTGGCGGATGGGGGTGAGCTGGGCATTGGTCGATGGTTTGAAGCCCGAGAGCTTGGAGATCTTCATCACGATCTCCTTCTCGCGCGCATCGGTCTTGGCGTAGTTGTAGAAGAAGTCGCGGATCTTGGTCTTGGTGGCCTCGGGCAAGTCCTTGCGCATCACCAGCGGGTCCAGAGGAATCAGGGGCGAGGTCCAGACGATCTTGATGTCCTTGAACTTCTCGGGCTGGCGCTCCTTGATCTTCTCCAGGTTCTCGCTGTTGTTGGTGGCCACATCCACCTGCTTGTTGGCCACGGCCAGCGCGTTGGTCTCGTGGTTGGCACTGCGCGTGATCTTGAAGTGCGTCTTCGCGTCGATCTTGTTCTGTGCAAAGGCGTAGTAGCCGGGTACCAGGAAGCCCGAGGTGGAGTTGGGGTCGCCGTTGCCAAAGCTCAGCGACTTGCCGTTCTTGAGCACGTCATCCAGGGTGGCCAGGGGGCTGTCCTTGTGCACGATCAGGTGCGAGTAGTAGCCCTGGGTGCCGTCGGCATTCACCATTTGTGCAAAGACTTCGCCGTTGGCGCGGTCCACGGCTTCCATGGCCGACTTGTTGCCCAGCCAAGCCACCTGCATCTTGTTGAAGCGCATGGCTTCGATGAGGCCTGCGTAGTCGGATGCAAAGAAGGCATTGATCTTCAGACCGGTCTGCTTGGCCATGTCATCCAGCAGGGGCTGCCAGTCGGCCTTGAGGTTTTGCGAGGCCTCGGTCGAGATCATGCCGAAGTTGATGTCCTGGGCCAACGCGCCCGTGGTCAAACCCAGCCCGATCGTCAGGGCGGCACACAGTTTCTTGAACATGTTGAAAACTCCAGAGAAAGGAATTGAAAAGAAACAAAAGGCCGTTCAGGCGGCCTGGACCATGGCGGGCGCCCACTGTGGGACGGGTGTTGGGGCATGCACGGGTGCGGGTGGGGCACCCGCTGCATCCGACAGAATTTCGTCGGCGTGCACGCCATACAGGCTGCGCAGCAGTGCGGGCGTGAGGGCCGCCGAGGGGCCGTCGTACACCACCTGGCCGTGGTGCAAGGCCACCACGCGGGGGCAGTATTTGATGGCCACATCCACCTGGTGCAGCGACACGATGACGGTGCAGCGGTCCTCGCGGTTGATGCGCGCCAGGATGTCCATGACCTTGCGCGAGGACTCCGGGTCGAGCGAGGCGATGGGCTCGTCGGCCAGCACCACCTTGGCACCCTGCACCAGCGTGCGGGCAATGGCCGCGCGCTGCTGCTGCCCGCCGGACAGGGTGGAAGCACGTTGTGCATGGCATTCGGCAATGCCCACGCGGTGGAGCGCTTCCAGCGCCAGCGCGCGCTCCTGCGGCTTGAACATGCGCAGCCAGCCGCGCCACCAGGGCGTGCGGTGCAGCAGGCCCACCAGCACGTTCATCAACACCGGCAAGCGGTCCACCAGATTGAACTGCTGGAACACAAAGCCCACCTGCGAACGCACCTTGCGGATGTCGCTGTGGATGCGCCCGCCCTGCTGCACGCAGCGGCCGTCCACCTCGATCAGCGAATCGCTGGACGCATCGGCCACCACCAGGCCCGCCACATGACGCAGCAGGGTGGACTTGCCCGAGCCCGAGGCACCAATCAGCGCCACCATCTCGCCGCGCTGCACGGTGAGGTTGATGTCGCGCAGAGCGTGTTTGCCGTTGGCGAAGTGCTTGTTGAGTTGGTGGATGTGCAGTGCGGCAGTCATGGCAGCCTCCTGATGGGTTAAGTCGTCTAGACAACCGGAGTGTGGTTGCCGGGCGTGACAGTGCTTTGACAGTTGGGAGAAGTTTGGATGTCAGAGGCCGATTTAGAGCGGCTAACAAAACTCAGCGAAGCGGCCCTGGCTAGGCGTTTCGCCGCAGGCAGTACAAGTAGTACGACAAGGCGATACAACGACGGCAGGGGAGTTTTTTAGCCGCTCTTACAGCACCCGCTGCCCTTCACGCCACACCCCACGCACCACGGCCTGGCGACCGCCATCGGGCAGCTCGGCCATGTGCACCTGCACCAGGTCGCCGCGCAGGCCGGGCGCCAGCGCGCCCCGGTCGGCCATGCCCGCGGCCTTGGCGGGGTTGCAGGTGACGGTGGCCACAGCCTGTGGCAGGGGCAGGATGTCGTCCTGCACCAGCCGCATCACCGCGCTCAGCAGGCTGCCGGGCACGTAGTCGGACGAGAGGATGTCCAAGAGCCCCCGGCGCGCCAAGTCGGCCGCCGCTACATTGCCCGAGTGCGAACCGCCACGCACCACGTTGGGCCCGCCCATCACGGTGAGCAAGCCACGCTCGTGCGCAGCCTGGGCTGCGGCCAGTGTGGTCGGGAACTCCGACATCGCGGCCCCTTCGGCATGGGCCTGCTCCACATGGGCCACCGTGGTGTCATCGTGGCTGGCCAGCGAGATGCCGTGTGTGCGGCAGTAATCCACAAAATACGCACGGTGTGGCTCGGCGTACTGCGCCTGCAGCGTGGCCGCGTGCGCCACCTGGAGCTCGAATTTCTCGGCGCTCCAGCCCTTCTTGCCGGTGTAGTAGGTGCGCGCCTGCTCGATGTTCTCCCACTGGCGCTGACCTGGGGTGTGGTCCATCAGCGAGATCAACGACAGGCGCGGGTGCCCGTGGAACGGTTCGAACAGGTCGATGGTGTTGGGCGCAGGCAGCTCGCAGCGCACATGCAGGTGGTGGTCGGCCCGCAGCAGTTTGCGCTCGGTGCAGGTGTCGATGGTGTCGAGCACGCGGTTCCAGGCGCTGCCACGCAGGCTGTCCACATCGGCCTCGCCCACGCCCAGCGCATCCAGCACCGTGGTGATGCCTGCGGCCGCGATCTCGGCGTCGTGCGCCAGCAGTGCGGGCATCTCGGCCCATTGCACCTTGGGTCGCGGCATCAGGTGGCGCTCGAAGTTGTCGGTGTGGATTTCGACCAAGCCCGGCAGCAGGTAGTCGCCCCCCAGGTCGATGCCTTGCAAGGCCGCAGTGCCCCCACTATCCAGCGACGCAATGCGCCCGCCATCCACCTGCAGGCTGCCCAACACCACTTCGCCTGGCAGCACCATACGGGCGTTCTTGAACACGGTCGCGGTCATGCCGATGCTCCCCGAAAGTCGCCCACATTCACGCGGCGCGTGGCCACCGCGGCGCCCACCTGCGCGTCGTGAAAAATGCCCACCAGGGCCGCCCCGCGCGCCACCGCCTCGCGGATCATGGCGATCACGGTCTCGGTGTTGGCCGCATCGAGCGATGCGGTGGGCTCGTCCAGCAACAGCAACGGCTTGGGCTTGATCATGTTGCGGGCAATGTTGATGCGCTGCTGCTCCCCGCCCGAGAAGGTGGCGGGCGGAAGGTGCCACAGCCGCTCGGGGATGCGCAGGCGGGTCAGCCACTGCCGGGCGGCCTCGCGCGCGGCCTCGATGCCCGCAGGGTCGCCGCCCGCGTCTTCAGCCAGTGGCTCGGCCACCACATCCAGGGCCGACACCCGTGGGATGACCCGCAGGAACTGGCTCACATAGCCCACGGTGTCGCGCCGCAGCTGCACCAGCGCACGCGGCGTGGCCTGCGTCACATCCACCACGGCGCCATCGGCCGAGCGCACGGTGATGCTCCCTGCATTGACCCGGTAGTTGGCGTAGATCATCTTGAGCAGCGTGCTCTTGCCCATGCCCGAGGGGCCGTCCAGCACCACACATTCACCGGGCTGCACGGCCAGGTCCACCTGGGCGAGCACGGGCAGTTCGATGCCGTTCTGGTGGTGCAGGGTGAAGCGCTTGGCCACCCCTTGCATCTGGAGAATGGGCGCAATGGAAGGGGGCTGGTTCATGGCTGCAGTACCGAAGAAACGAGGAGCTGGGTGTAAGGGTGTTGCGGGTCGTCGAGCACCTGGTCGGTCAGGCCCGCCTCCACCACGCGGCCGCGTTGCATGACCACCATGCGGTGGGCCAGCAGGCGTGCCACGGCCAGGTCGTGCGTGACCACAATGGCCGCCAACTGCATCTGCCGCGTGAGCTGGCGCAGCAGGTCCAGCAGGCGCGCCTGCACCGATACATCGAGGCCCGAGGTGGGTTCGTCCATGAACACCAGGCGGGGCTGGGTGACCAGGTTGCGCGCAATCTGCAGGCGCTGGCGCATGCCGCCCGAGAACGTGCGCGGCGCGTCGTCGATGCGCGCGGCATCAATCTCCACGCGCTGCAGCCACTCCATGGCCGTGGCGCGCAGGCGGCCGTAGTGGCGCTCGCCCAGGCCCATGAGGCGCTCGCCCACGTTGGCACCGGCGGACACATCCATGCGCAGGCCGTCTGCCGCGTTCTGGTGCACAAAGCCCCAGTCGGTGCGCGCCAGCAGACGCTGCTGCGCTTCGGTCATGGCATAGATGTCCTGCAGCTCTCCGCTGCGCTGGCGGAACTGCACCGAGCCTTCGTCCGGGGCGCTGCGCGCCGCAATGGCGTTGAGCAGCGTGGACTTGCCGGAGCCCGACTCGCCCACCACGGCGAGTACCTCGCCGGGCCACAGGTCAAAGGACGCGCCTTGCAGCGCCACGCGGTCGCCATAGCGCTTGCTGACGTTGCGCACGCTCAGCAGCGGCGCAGAAGGTTCGGGGTGATTCATGTGAGAGTCTCGACAACAAAGCTCAGGCCGTGCTGCGCAAAGCCCAGGGATTCATAGAAGGCATGCGCGCCCTTGCGGCGGGCGTTGGACGAGAGCGCGAGCTTGTAGCAGCCCGCGTCGCGCGCCTGCTGCATGGCGTGGGCCATCATCTGGCGGCCAATGCCTCGGCCCTGCTGGTCCTGTGCCACCACCACGTCTTCGACGATGGCCGAGGGCGTGCCCCGGTGCGCCAGGTTGTGCATGACGAGCAGCGCATAGGTGCCCACCACAGCGCCGTGCTGCGCGGGGTCGCAGGCCACCCACAGGCGGTAGCTGGGGTAACGTGCGAACTGGGCCCACACGGCCTGGGCTTCTTCCAGGGTCAGCACGTCGGCCGGGCTGTCTTCAATGGCGGCATACAGCACCAGCACGCTCTCCAGGTCGGCCTGCCGGGCTTCGCGAATGTGCACGGCGCTCATGCCGCGCCGCCTTCCACCTGCGCCGTTTCGGCCTGCTGCGCCTGGCGCTCGTGGCAGTAGTCCGAATCGGAACAGACATGCATGCGCCCGCCCTGGTCGTCGGTGATGACCTCGTCGAGAAAGCTGTCGGTGGCGCCGCACAGCGCGCAGGCAGCATCCCAGCGCTGCACCTCGAACGGGTGGTCCTCAAAACCCAGGCTCTCCACCGGTGTATAGGGCGGCACGGCGTAGATGCGCTTTTCGCGGCCCGCGCCAAACAGCTGCAGCGCGGGGTTCATGTGCATCTTGGGGTTGTCGAACTTGGGGATGGGCGACGGCGCCATCACATAGCGGCCGTTGACCAGCACGGGGTAGTCGTAGGTGGTGGCAATGTGGCCGTAGCGCGCGATGTCTTCGTAGAGCTTGACGTGCATGAGCCCGTACTCGGCCAGGCCATGCAGAGTGCGCGTTTCGGTCTCCCGCGGCTCCAGGCGCTGCATGGGCTCGGGCACTGGCACCTGGTAGACGATGACCTGGCCTTCGGCCAGCGGTGTCTCGGGGATGCGGTGGCGCGTCTGGATCAGCGTGGCCTCGCGCGTGCGGGTGGTGGTCGCCACGGCCGTGGTGCGCTCGAAGAAGCGGCGGATGTTGACCGCGTTGACCGTGTCGTCCGATCCCTGGTCGATGACCTTGAGGCAGTCCTGCGGGCCGATGATGGACGCGGTGACCTGGATGCCGCCCGTGCCCCAGCCATAGGGCAGCGGCATTTCGCGGGAGCCAAACGGCACCTGGTAGCCGGGGATGGCCACGGCCTTGAGGATGGCGCGGCGGATCATGCGCTTGGTGCGCTCGTCCAGGTAGGCAAAGTTGAAGTGGCCGTCCACCGGTGCGGCGTCGGCGGGCAAGCCCATCACGGCGGGTTCCATGGGCGCGTTCATGCGGCATCCTCCTCGGCGGGGGTGGTGGGGTGGGCGGCAGCGGCGCGCATCTTGCGCACCAGCTCCAGCTCGGACTGAAAGTCCACGTAGTGCGGCAACTTCAGGTGCTGCACGAAGCCAGACGCCTCCAGGCTGTCGCTGTGGCCCAGCACAAATTCCTGCATCTGCGCGGGCGACTCCACCGGTTCACCCAGCTCATCGGCACGTAGGGCTCGGTCCACCAAGCTCATGGCCATCGCCTTGCGCTCGCTGTGGCCAAAAGCCAGACCGTAGCCGCGCGTGAACTGCGGGGGCTGGCTCTTGCTGCCCGCAAACTGGTTCACCATCTCGCATTCGGTGATCTCGATGTCACCGATCTCGATGGCAAAGCCCAGCTCTTCGGGTACGACCTCCACCGCTACCGTGCCCAAGCGCACCTCACCCACAAACGGGTGCGAGTGCGAATAGCCGCGCTGCGTGGAATACGCCATGGCGAGCAGGAAGCCCTCGTCGCCGCGCGCCAGGTTTTGCAGGCGCGTGGCCCGGTTGGCGGGGAAGCGCAGCGGCTCGCGGGTCAGGTCCGTGGGCGCGGGGTCGCCCGGGGGCACGG
>NZ_JBWKYJ010000041.1:0-40643 GCF_059423685.1 Acidovorax sp. GW460-11-11-14-LB4
GCCGGAGGCTGCGGTGCGGCGGCGGGCACGGCGGTCACGCCGGAGGGCGCAACGGCTGGTGGGGGCGGTGCGGGCGCGATGCTGCGCGTGCTGAACACTTGGCTGGACGGCTGTGCAGGGCTGTCCCAGGCCAGGGGCACGCCGCTGAGCACCAGCCAGTGCAGGGCCAGCACCAGGGCCGTGATGAAAACCAGCGCGCGCCGTGGCATCTGCTCGCTGCTTGTGTGTGCGGGTACGGGACCGTCAGGCGCTGCCTGCGCCCAGGTCGCTGGACAGCTGGGCTGCGGCCGCGCGCAGCGGCGCATCAATGGCGCCGCCCCATTCGGGGTCAAAGGTGGCGATGGATCCCAGCGTGGTGATGCCCAGCTCCAGGTGACCGTCGGCATCGAAAACCGGCGCGCAGAAGGCGACGATGCCCGGCAGCAGCGTGTCCACCACGCGGGCGGCGCCGCGCTCGCGCACCTCGGCCAGCAGTGCGTTCACTTCGGCCATGGTGGCGGGCAGGTCGGTGCGGCGCATCTTCACGGCGCGGGCCAGCTCCTCTTTCAGCAGCGGCGCCACCACCTCGGGCGACATGAAGGCCGCAAAACACCGCCCTGTGGCCGACGACAGCAGCGGCATCACGTCGCCCAGGCGCAGGTTGGCGGTGACGGCCTGGGGCGATTCCTCCCAGTGCACGATGGTGGGGCCGTGGTTGCCCCACACGGCCAGCGCCAGCGTGTGGCCGATGGTTTCCATCAGCGCGGGCATGCGTTCGCGGGCCAGGCGCACGCCATCGAGCCGCGTCAGCGAGGCCAGCCCCAGCTTGAGAGCGGCCGGGCCCAGGTCATAGCGCGCGGTGCGGGGGTCTTGCGTGACCAGACCCAGCCGCTGAAAGCTCACCAGATACCGGTGCGCCTTGGCCGCGCTCATGCCCGCCGAAGCCGCCACATCCTTGAGCATCAGCGGTCCGCGCGAGCGCGTCAGCCCCTCCAGCAGGGCAAAACCCACCTCGACCGATTGAATTCCTGCACGTTCTTTGTCCATGTGCACTAAAATTTGCGAGTTTTGTTTAGTTAAATCAATTTACCCAAGCGTAATTCGTGTTGGGTGAAACCTTCAACCCCTTGAGACAAAGGTCCTGCCACCATGAAACTCGCTACCTACAAAGACGGCTCGCGCGACGGCCAACTGGTTGTCGTCTCCCGCGACCTGGGAACGGCCCATTATGCGACCGGCATTGCCAGCAAGATGCAGCAGGTGCTGGACGACTGGGGCTTCATCTCGCCCCAGCTGCAGGACCTGTACGACCAGCTCAACAGCGGCCGCGCGCGCCACGCCTTTCCGTTTGACCCCGCCCAGTGCATGGCCCCGTTGCCCCGCGCGTACCAGTGGGCCGACGGCTCGGCCTACATCAACCACGTTGAACTGGTGCGAAAAGCGCGCAACTCCGAAGTGCCCGAAAGCTTCTACACCGACCCCCTGATGTACCAGGGCGGCAGCGACGACTTCATCGGCCCCTGCGATGATGTCGTGGTGCCGAGCGAAGCCATGGGCATCGACTTCGAGGCCGAGATCGCCGTCATCACCGGCGACGTGAAGATGGGCACCACCGCCGACCAGGCGCTGGACGGCATCCGCCTGGTGATGATTGCCAACGACGTGAGCCTGCGCAACCTGATCCCGGCCGAGCTGGCCAAGGGTTTTGGTTTCTTCCAGAGCAAGCCCGCCACCGCCTTCGGCCCCGTGGCCGTCACACTGGACGAGCTGGGCGACGCCTGGGACCACGGCCGCGTCAACCTCACCGTGCAGTCCACCTGGAACGGCCGCAAGGTCGGCATGTGCGACGCGGGTCCTGAAATGACCTTCCACTTCGGCCAGCTCATTGCCCACATCGCCAAGACGCGCAACGTGCGCGCCGGCTCCATCGTGGGCAGCGGCACCGTCAGCAACAAGGGCGTGGAGCAGAACGGCCGCATGGAGTGGCCCAAGGGCTACAGCTGCATCGCCGAAAAGCGCTGCATCGAAACCATCCAGGACGGCAAGCCCAGCACCGACTTCATGAAGTTTGGCGACACCATCCGCATCGAGGTGAAAGGCAAGGACGGCGCCAGCATTTTTGGCGCCATCGACCAGACCATTGCCGCACCGGCCGCCTGAGGCCCCGCAGAGCAAATTTTGAATAGAAACGGCTGCATGCGCTAGAGGAACATGCGCTTGCAGCTATCAAATTCATAGTATCAAGGAGACAACCCCATGCAACGCCGTACCCTCTTGTCCGCCCTGGCCGCCGCAGGCGCTACTACCGCCGCGCCCTGGGCCGCCGCCCAATCCGCCTGGCCCGACCAGCCCCTGCGCTGGGTGGTGCCTTACCCCGCCGGTGGCGGCACCGACGTGCTGGCCCGCACCGTGGCCGAGGCCATGCGCCAGACGCTGGGCCAGCAGATCGTGGTGGACAACCGCCCTGGCGCATCCACCAACATCGGTGGCCAGATGGTGGCCACGGCCAAGCCCGATGGCAACACCTTCATGTCGGCCGACAACGCCATCCTGGCCTACAACGAACACCTGTTCACCAAGCTGCCGTTCAACCCTGAAAAGGACTTCACCTACGTGGGCGGCATCAGCCGCTTTCCGCTGGCGCTGGTGGTGCACCCGGCGTTTGAAGCCAAGACGGTGAAGGAATTCCTCGCCTACGCGCGCGCCAACCCCGGCAAGCTCAACTACGCATCGCCCGGCAATGGTTCGCCACACCACTTGGCGATGGAGATGTTCAAGAACCGCACCAAGACCTTCCTCACCCACATCCCCTACCGCGGCGCGGCGCCTGCGCTGCAGGACGTGATGGGCGGCCAGGTGCCCTGCATGTTCCTGGACTTGGCCGCTGGCCTGCCGGTCATCACCTCGGGCAAGGTGCGTGCGCTGGCCATCGGCTCGGCCAAGCGCGTGGCCGCGCTGCCGGACGTGCCCACGCTGGCCGAAGCCGGTGTGCCCAACACGGAGGTGTTCGCGTTCCAGGGCATCCTGGCGCCCGCCGGTCTGCCCGCTGCGATCACGGCGCGCCTGAACGGCGACCTGAACAAGGCCCTGCTCAACCCCGCCGTGGTCAAGCGCATGGCCGACTTCGGCATGGAAGCCCTGCCCGGCACGCCGGAGCAGTTCCGCGCCATGGCACGCTCCGAGTCCAAGCGCTGGGGCGAGATCATCAAAGCGGCAGGCGTGAAACTCGACTGACCCGCCTGAGCGGCTGCGCCGCTTCCCCCCAGGGGGACGCACCCGGTGGCCTGGCAAAGCCAGTTCCACGGGTGCACTCGCTTGGCGACGCGCCCTCTGCGGAGGGTGCAGCGGTGTTTCTTACTCCGGCAGGTGACACACCGCCTCGATGTTGTTGCCCTCGGGGTCGATGACAAACGCGCCGTAATAGTGGGGGTGGTAGTCGGGCCGAAGGCCCGGGGCGCCGTTGTCTTGGCCCCCGGCTTCGATGGCGGCTCGGTAGAAGGCATCGACCTGGGCCCGCGTGGTGGCCCGCCACGCCAGGTGGCAGCCCGTGGTGGCGGGCGGGCCGCCGTAGGGCGAGGGGCCGTCGATGAACCACACATCCGCCTTCTTGCCGTCGGGCTCGGACGGAGCCGGGTAGGCATAGCCCAGCATGTTCGAGCCGTAGTTGCCTTCAAAACACAGGCTGTAGCCCAAAGGCGCGAGGGCGGCGGTGTAGAACGCCTTGGTGCGGGCGATGTCGGTGACGCGGAAGGTCATGTGGTCCAGCATGGGAGGTCTCCTCGGGTTGTGGTGCCCTGATTTATACCTGAAAGACTGTTTATAAATACAGTATTTTTCAGTCCGACACACAATCTGCCGCGCGGGTGGTGCTACGCCCCCTGCGTGGCCCGCAGTTCTTCAGGCCCACCCCTCCAGCACCAGCTTGCCCCGCGCCTTGCCGCTCTCGATCAGCGCATGCGCGCGTTTCAAGTTCTCGGCATTGATCGTTCCAAAGCGCTGGTCCAGCGTGGTGCGAATCAGCCCCGCATCCACCAGCTGTGCCACCTCGGTCAGCAGGCGGTGCTGGCCGATCATGTCGGCGGTGCCGAACAGGGCGCGGGTGAACATCAGCTCCCAGTGCACCGACACGGACTTGCGCTTGAACTTCGTCACGTCGAGTGAGACGGGGTCGTCGATCAGCGCGAACTGGCCCTGCGGCGCGATGGCCTCGACGATCTGGTCGAAGTGCGCGTCGGTCTGCGTGAGGCTCACGACGATGTCCACCGTGGGGTGGCCGATGCGGGCCAGCTCTTGTGTGAGCGGCTGGCTGTGGTCGATGACGTGGTGGGCGCCCAGGTCGCGCACCCACTGCTGCGTTTCGGGGCGCGATGCGGTGCCGATGATCGTGAGGCTGGTGAGTCGCGCCGCCAGCTGCGTGAGGATGGAGCCCACGCCGCCGCTCGCGCCAATGATGAGCAGGGTCTTGTGGGTGGGCTGCTTGCCAGGGGCCACACCGAGGCGGTCAAACAGCAGCTCCCACGCGGTGATGGTGGTCAGCGGCAGCGCGGCGGCTTCGGCAAAGTCGAGCGATTGGGGGGCATGGCCCACGATGCGTTCATCCACCAGGTGCAGTTCGCTGTTGGTGCCCTGGCGTGCGATGGAGCCCGCGTACCAGACGCGGTCGCCGGGCAGGAACAGCGTCACATCGGGGCCCACGGCGCGGACGATGCCGCTGGCGTCCCAGCCCAGCACCTTGTAGTCGGGCCCGTCGCCGCTGCGCGAGCTGCTTTTGCGCACTTTCGTGTCCACGGGGTTGACCGAAACGGCGTGCACTTCCACCAGCAGATCGCGGCCGGTGGCCACCGGGTCGGGCAGGGTGATGTCGAGCAGCGACTTGGGGTGGTCGATGGGGTGGGCGGTTTGGTAGCCAACGGCTTTCATGATGGGTTCCTTGAGGTGCAAAGGGAGTTGAAGCGGGGGATATGCGGAGTCCGGAAGGGCGCGTGGTGCCGTTTTCAGGCCACTTTAGCCGCGCCAGCCCGGGCCTTGGGCGCAGCCAGCGGGGCCGGTGTGTAGTCGCTGTAGCCATGTGCGTCGCCGCCAAACAGCGTGGCCGCATCGAACGGGGCCAGTGGCAGCCCGGCGGCATAGCGCGCAGGCAGATCGGGGTTGGCAATGAACGGGCGGCCAAACGCCACCAGGTCGGCCATGCCGGACGCGAGGATCTGTTGCGCGCGTTCGGGTGTGTACTGGCCCGCCACCATCACTCGGCCGCTGAAGGCGGTGCGTAGAGCCTGGCGGAATTCATCTGGAATGCGGGGGGCGTCGTCCCAGTCGGCCTCTGCCAGGTGGATGTAGGCCACGCCCAGCGTGTCCAGCTCGCGCGCCAGGTGCAGGATGGTGGGGATGATCTCCGGGCAGTCCATGCCGCGCTGCGTGATGAACGGGGCCAGGCGCATGCCCGTGCGTTCGGCGCCGGCCTCGCTGGCCACGGCTGCGGCCACTTCGCGGGCGAAGCGGGTGCGGTTTTCCAGCGGGCCGCCATAGGCGTCGATGCGGTGGTTGGAGGTCGTGCGCAGAAACTGGTCAAGGAGATAGCCGTTGGCGCCGTGGATCTCCACGCCGTCGAACCCTGCGCGCATGGCGTTGGCGGCGGCACGGCGGAAGTCGTCCACCACGCCAGGAATCTCGGCGGCCTCCAGCGCGCGGGGCACGGGGCAGTCGAGCATGCGGCCCACGCCGTCTTCGCCTGCCACCCATACCCGTGCCGCCGGGGCCAGGGCCGAGGGCGCCACGGGCAGCCCATCGGCATGGAAGCTGGCGTGCGACATGCGGCCCACGTGCCACAGCTGCAGCACCATGCGCCCGCCCGCGGCGTGCACCGCTTCGGTCACGCGGCGCCAGCCTTGCACCTGCGCGTCGCTGTAGATGCCGGGCGTGAAGCTGTAGCCCTGGCCTTGGCGAGACACCTGGCTGGCCTCGCTGACGATGAGGCCCGCACTGGCGCGCTGGGCGTAGTAGTCGGCCATGAGCGCGTTGGGCACGTCGCCCGGCTGGTTGCTGCGGGCGCGCGTCATGGGCGCCATCACGATGCGGTGGGGCAGTGCCAGCGGCCCCATCTGCAGGGGGCGGAACAGGGCGGGTGTGGCGGTGTGTGGGGTGGTGGTCATGGCAGGGGCTCGGGTCGGCGGCAGGCCGGTGTGGAACATGACGTGAATGGTGGGATTTCTGCAATAGTTTTTAAATAGACGGTTGATTGAAAGAATATTCAAAGAAAATTTGAATATCAGCCCCTGGTGGTGGTGTCGTTCCATCGCCGTCGTCTTCCCTTTCCCATCCACCCTCGCCATGAAAAGCCTGCAAGACCTCGACATCTTTGTGCGCACCGTGGACAGCGGCAGCCTTTCGGCCACGGCCCGTGCGCTGGACCTCACCCCCGCCGCCACGAGCGCCGCGCTCAAGCGGCTGGAGGCCGAGCTGGGCGTGGCGCTGTTCGTGCGCTCCACGCGCAGCCTGCGGCTCACGCAGGAGGGCGCGCTGTTCCTGGAGCACTGCCGCCCCGCACTCGCCGCGCTGCAGCAGGTGCAGGGCCAGCTCGCCAGCGGCCGGGCGGGCGAGCTGCGTGGCATGCTGCAACTGGCGGCCCCGTCCGACCTGGGGCGCAATGTGCTGCTGCCCTGGCTGGATGCCTTCCAGGCACTGCACCCCGGCATCGACATTCGCCTGCAGCTGTCGGACCGCATGGCCAATGTCTACGGCGAACCGGTGGACGCCGCCTTCCGCTACGGCAAGCCGCAGGATTCGAGTCTGGTGGCGCTGCCGCTGGTCGCCGAACACCGGCGCGTGCTCTGCGCCGCACCCTCCTACCTGGCAGCGCACGGCACGCCCGATACGCCCCACGCCTTGGCTGCGCACGATGGCCTGTGCTTCATGCTGGGCGAGGACGTGCACGACCGCTGGCGCTTCTGGGACGCATCGGGCCAGGAAGTGGTGGTGCGCGTGCGCAGCCGCAACGTGGCCAACGACGGCGACGCGGTGCGCCGCTGGGCCGTGCTGGGCCGGGGCATTGCGTACAAGTCGTACTTTGATGTGGCCGACGACCTGGCCGCCGGGCGCCTAGTGCCGCTGTGCCCCGGCTGGACCACCGAGGCCGTGCCGCTCTTCCTGGTGGCCCCCAGCCGCCGCCAGTTCACGCCGCTGGTGCGGGCGCTGCGCGACTTCATGGCCGAGCGGCTGCAGGCGCTGATGGAGCGGGCGCCGCACTGAGTGCCTGTTGACGACCCCCGCTGGATCGTCAACAGGCTCCCTGCGCTAGCAGCAGTCGCATGCGCTGCGCCCGACGTGCTGCGTGAGGCTCTGCTGGCGGCAGGGCTATCGCACGCGCGACCGGCACCCGGCCCCCGTGCGACGCACAATCGCGCCCTTGCTGTCGCAACCCAGGGCGGCGCGCCCCCTGCGCCCACCCGCGCGGCCGGGTTCCTGGTGATGCAGCGACGGCCTTTGACGGAGAAAGACCAACATGCTGAATTTCGACTTCCACAATCCCACCCACATCGCCTTCGGCCAAGGCCGCATTGCCGACCTGGCCAAGCTCGTGCCCGCTGCCGCCAAGGTGCTGATCCTGGTGGGCGGTGCCAGCGCCGAAAAGACCGGCACCCTGGCCGAGGTGCGCGCCGCGTTGGGCGAGCGCCAGCACGCCACCTTCAGCGGCATCGAGCCCAACCCGAGCTACGAGACCTCGATGAAGGCCGTTGCGCAGATCCGCGAAGGCGGGTTTGACTTCTTGCTGGCCGTGGGTGGCGGTTCGGTGATCGACGCCACCAAGTTCATCGCGGCCGCTGTCCGTTTTGAAGGCGGTGACCCGTGGGCCATCCTCGAAAAGCACGGCCGCAACATCAAGGGCGCCATGCCGTTTGGTTCCGTGCTCACGCTGCCCGCCACGGGCTCGGAGATGAACAACGGCGGCGTCATCACCCACCGCGCCAAGGGCGCCAAGCTGTCGTTTGGCAGCGTGCACACCTACCCGGTGTTCTCGGTGCTCGACCCCACCAAGACCTACACCCTGCCACCCCAGCAACTGGCCAATGGCGTGGTGGATGCATTTGTGCACACGGTCGAGCAGTACCTGACCTACCAGGTCAACGCACCCGTGCAGGACCGGTTTGCCGAAGGCATCCTGCAGACGCTGATCGAGATCGGCCCGCGCCTGCTGACCGCCCCCGAGCCGGCGTACGACGACCGCGCCAACCTGATGTGGGCCGCCACCATGGCGCTCAACGGCCTGATCGGCGCGGGCGTGCCGCAGGACTGGGCCACGCACATGATTGGCCACGAGCTGACGGCGCTGCATGGCATCGACCACGCGCGCACCCTGGCCATCGTGCTGCCCGCGCTGCTGAACGAGCGCCGGGTGGCCAAGCGCGCCAAGCTGCTGCAGTACGGCGAGCGCGTATGGGGCATCACCACCGGCACGGATGACGAGCGCATCAACGCCGCCATCGAGCGCACGCGCGATTTCTTTGAGAGCATGGGCATCGCCACGCGCCTGTCGGGCTACGGCCTGGGCAGCGAGGTGGTGAACACCGTGGTGGCGCAGCTGGAAGCGCACGGCATGGTGACGCTGGGCGAACAACGCGAGATCACCCCGGCGGTGAGCCGCCGCATCCTCGAAGCTGCGCTGTAAATGGTGGTGGGCGGGGAGGGCGGGCCTATGGTCCTCTCTCCTGCTCGCCCCGCCTGCGCTGCATTTCGCGCCGCGCAACAGCGTTTCGTCGCAGGGCGCTGGAGCCTGCCCCTTGCGCCGCCTACAGTGCCGTCAAGCCACCTCCTTGGGTGGCATTTGACGAAAGGCGCACCGTGACCCTCATCCTCATCCTGGCCCTCCGCTCCGCGTGGCGCAACGCCCGTGCCCCGCTGCTGGCAGCTTTTGTGGCAATGCTGGCCTGGGCCGCGCCGGCATCGGCCCAGCACGCCGGCCTGCGCACCCTGGTGGTACCGGGCGCAGAGCCCGTGACCGTGGCGCTCTTCTACCCCACCCCGGTGGTGGCGCGCACCCAGCCCATGGGGCCCTGGCGGCCCGTGGTCACGCCGGGCGCCCCGGTGGCAACCGCGCCCCTCAAGGGCCTGATCCTCATCTCGCACGGCACAGGCGGCCATGAACTGGGCCACCACAACCTGGCCACGCGCCTGGCGGCTGACGGCTATCTGGTGGCAGCGCTGCGCCACCCAGGCGATAACTGGGAAGACCGGTCGATGATTACCTCGGGCCGCTACTTCAGCGAGCGCCCCCGCCAGGTGAGCCGCGTGCTGGACGCGCTGCTGGCCAGCCCCGAATGGGGCCCCCGCATTCCGGCCGGGCGCATTGGTGCCGTGGGGCATTCGGCAGGTGGCTACACCGTGCTGGCCCTGGCCGGTGCGCAGGCCGAACCGGCCCGTGCGGCGCAGCACTGCCGCAGCGTGTCGGACGACCCCGGCTTTTGCAGCCTGGGCAAGCTGCCCAGCCGTTCCCAGTCAGGCCAGGCAACACCGGCGGCGGCTGTGGCTGCGGCGCCCGCGCAGGGCCCAGCCGCCGTGCAGGACGGCCCGCTGGTCTCCGTGGCAGACCCCCGCATCCGTGCCGTGGTGGCCATGGCGCCCATGGCCGTGGTGTTCACGCCGGACAGCCTGAAGGCCATCAGCGTGCCAGTGCGACTCATGGTGGCCGAGCGCGATGCCGTGCTCACGGGCAAGTACCACGGCGCTTATGTGGCGGCCCATTTGCCTGCTGCACAGGCCAGCACCGTGCCGGGCGCGGGCCACTTTGCCTTCATGGCCCAGTCCGTCTGGCCGCTGGCCTCCGAGGCGGGAGACGCCGCTGCCAACCCCGAGGGCTTTGACCGCGTGGTCTACCACGCCATGCTGGAGAACGAGGTGGCGGAGTTTCTGGACCGGCAGCTGCGTTGAAGGGCGAACGGCGTGGCAAGCACGGCCGCGCCGCGCTGTAAGCCAATGCCGCAAACCTGCCCGCATCGCGGGACAAGATGCGCAATGGCTGCTACGGTGGTGGTTTGGTTTTCCGATCCACCCCCTACAGAAAGCGACCTCCATGGCACACATCCTCATGGTTCTCACATCTCACGACCAACTGGGCGATACCGGCAAAAAGACGGGCTTCTGGCTGGAAGAGTTTGCCGCCCCGTACTACGTGTTCAAAGACGCTGGCGCACAGATCACGCTCGCATCGCCCCACGGCGGCCAGCCGCCGCTGGACCCCAAGAGCGACGACGAAAACGCCCAGACCGACGCAACGCGCCGTTTCAAGGCCGATGCTTCAGCGAAGCAGCAACTGGCCAGCACCGTGCCCCTGTCCAGCGTGAAGGCCGAGGACTTTGACGCCGTGTTCTACCCCGGCGGCCACGGCCCCCTGTGGGACCTGGCCGAAGACGCGCAGTCCATTGCACTCATCGAAAAGACCTTTGCGGCCGGCAAACCGCTGGCACTGGTGTGCCACGCACCCGGCGTATTGCGCCACACCAAGGCGCCCGACGGGACGCCCCTGGTCAAGGGCAAGAAGGTCACTGGGTTCACCAACACCGAAGAAGACGCTGTGCAGTTGACCCAGATCGTGCCGTTCCTGGTGGAGGACATGCTCAAGGCCAACGGTGGTGTGTATTCCAAGGGCCCCGACTGGGCGCCTTATGTGCTGACCGACGGCACGCTGATCACAGGGCAGAACCCGGCATCGTCCGAGCAGGGTGCCCATGCGTTGCTGAAGCTGTTGGGGTAAGGTGCCGCGAAGGAACCCTGCACAGCCGCAGATCCTGCGCAGAACGGGTGTTTGCGCAGGTTAAGGGTAAAAATAGCTGCAAGCGTTAGTGGATATTGCGCAAACAGCTATTGAATAAATAGCAAACCCAGCATCTCAAGCTGCGCTCAGGCCGTGGTGCCGACGCGGGCCCCGGCATCCATGCCGGCATCGGCGGCGCCTGTGGCCTCCACTTCCACCAGACAGTCATAAAACGTGGGCGCGCGGCCCAAGTCCGTGAGGGCCTGGCTGGTCACCTCGTTCACGTTGGTGCCGTTCAGCCCCAGCTTGCGCCACCAGATGCCCAGGCCGTTGACCACGCCCGGCCGTGCGCGGCGCGAGACGGTGGCGTGGCACAGGTAGCTGCCCCGGTCGTTGAACACGCGCACCACGGCGTCGTTGGCAATGCCGCGTGCTTCGGCATCGTCGGGGTGGATCTCCAGCACGGGGCGGCCCTCGATGTTGCGCAGGCTCTGCACATTCACGAAGGTGGAGTTCAAGAAGTTGCGCGCGGGCGGCGAGATCATGGCCAGCGGGTAGCGGGCGTCCGTGCCCTGCAGTTCGTAGTTGGGCAGGTGGTCGGGCAGGCCGTCCAGGCCCTGGGCGGCCAGGCGGGCGCTGTAGAACTCGCACTTTCCAGAGGGTGATGGGAAGTTGCCTTCGGCGAACGGCGCATCGGGCAGCGCCAGCGTGGCAAAGCCTTGGCTTTCGAGCAGTGCGTAGTCCACTGCGTCGCCAAACGCCTGGCGGCACAGGGCCTCGTCGCTCTCGGCAAAACAGGGCTCGGCAAAGCCCATGCGCGCCGCCAGGTCGCGGAAGATCTGCGCATTGCTGCGTGCCTGGCCCTGGGGCGCAATGGCGGGGCGGTTGAGCAGCACGTCGGTGTGGCCGTAGCTCAGGTGGATGTCCCAGTGCTCCAGCTGCGTGGTGGCGGGCAGGATGTAGTCGGCGTAGTCGGCCGTGTCGGTTTTGAAATGCTCCAGCACCACCGTGAACAGGTCTTCGCGCGCAAACCCTTGCACCACCTTGCCCGAGTCGGGCGCCACGGCCACGGGATTGCTGTTGTAGACCACGATGGCCTCCACCTTCGCGCCGAAGGTGGGTGATGCCTCGCGCAGCAGGTCGTCGCCAATGGTGGACATGTTGATGGTGCGCGGTGTCTGGGCGGGCATCAGGTCGGGCCGCTGCAGCACGGCGCGCTGCGCCGGGAACTGGCCCGAGCTGGACAGCAGCACACCGCCCGCGCGGTGGCGCCAGGCGCCCGTGAGCGCAGGCAGGCAGGCCACGGCGCGCACCGCATTGCCGCCGCCGCGCACGCGCTGCATGCCGTAGTTCAGGCGGATGGCGGCGGGTTGGGTGGTGCCGTAGTCCTGGGCGAGCTGGCGGATCTGCTCCACGGGCACTCCACAGACCTCGGCCGCGCGCTCGGGCGGCCACTGCAGTGCGCGCTCGCGCAGCTGGTCCCAGCCCAGCGTGTGGCGGGCGATGTAGTCGTGGTCCAGCCAGTCGTTCGCGATCAGCTCGTGCATCAGCGCCAGGGCCAGCGCGGCGTCGGTGCCGGGGCGCAGGGCAATGTGCTCGTGGCATTTGTCGGCCGTCTCGCTCTTGCGCGGGTCGATGCACACCAGCTTGGCGCCATTCCTCTTGGCCTGCTGGGCGTAGCGCCAGAAGTGCAGGTTGCTGCCGATGGAGTTGCTGCCCCAGATGATGATGAGCTGCGATTCGGCAAAGAACTCCACCTTCATGCCCACCTTGCCACCCAGGGTCTGCACCAGGGCCTCGGCCCCGGCCGATGCGCAGATGGTGCGGTCCAGTTGCGAGGCACCCAGCTTGTGGAAGAAGCGCCGGTCCATGCTCTCGCCCTGCACCATGCCCATGGTGCCCGCGTAGCTGTAGGGCAGGATGGCTTCGGGCGCACGTGCGGCGATGGACTGCAGGCGCTGGGCGATGTCGGCCAGCGCCTCGTCCCAGGTCACAGGTACGAACTGGCCAGCCCCCTTGGCGCCCGTGCGCTTGAGCGGCGTGAGCACGCGCTCGGGGTGGTAGCTGCGCTCGGTGTACTTGCTCACCTTGGCGCACAGCGCGCCATCGGTGTGGCGGTGGTCGGGGTTGCCCTGCACGCGGGTAGCCACGCCGTGCTCGTCCACCGTGGTGAGCAGGGCGCAGGTGTCGGGGCAGTCGTGGGGGCAGGCGCCGCGCACCTGAATCAGTGCCGATGGAGGGGAATTAGCGTCAGAAGGCGTGGGCATTCGGGGGCTGGATCGTTAAACTGGCTGTCAGGGTTGGAACGGGCGTGCATATGGGTCCCCCGTTTCCAAGGGGCTGCCTACCGGCAGTGCAGAGGGGCATGCCCCTTCTTTCTTCTTACAAGAGCAGAGATTTCACCATGAACCAGACAGTATTGGGGCGCAGGCAGTTTTCGGTGGGCATGGGCGCCGTGGCGCTGGGCGGGTTCGGCCTGGCGCGTGCGCAGGGCGAGGGGCGCATCGTGCTGGGGCAGTCTGCCGCCTTCACCGGCCCGGCGGCGCAGCTGGGCGTGCAGTTCAACCAGGGTGCCAAGCTCTTTTTTGACCAGCTCAACGCCCAGGGCGGCGTGGGCAAGCGCATGGTGGAAATCCGCACCATGGACGACGGCTATGAGCCCGACCGGTGCGCCGAGAACACCCGCAAGCTGATTGCCGACGAGGTGTTTGCCCTGTTTGGCTACATCGGCACTCCCACCAGCCTGGCGGCGCTGCCACTGTTCACCAAGGAGAAGGTGCCGTTTTTTGGCCCCTTTACCGGTGCCGAGGCGCTGCGCCAGCCGTTCAACCGGCTGATCTTTCATGTGCGTGCTTCCTACTACGACGAAACCGCACTCATCGTGCGCCAGCTCACCAACCTGGGGCTCAAGAAGATTGCGGTGTTCTACCAGAACGACGCCTATGGCAAGGCGGGGCTCGATGGCGTGAACCGCGCGCTGGCCGAGCTGAAGCTGACACCCGTGGCGACGGCCACCGTGGAGCGCAACTCCACGGACGTGAAAGCGGCCGTGGACAAGCTGGTGCCCGCCACGCCCGATGCCGTGGTGCAGATCACGGCCTATGCGTCGGCCGCCGCGTTTGTGCGTGCGGCGCGCAAGGCGGGCTTTGGCGGCACGTTCTACAACGTGTCGTTTGTGGGCACCCAGGCGCTGGCCGACGAGCTGGGCAAGGACGGTGCGGGTGTGGTGGTGTCGCAGGTGGTGCCCTCGCCCTACCAGCCCTCGCGCCAGATCACGCGCGAGTTTCTGGAGGCCATCAAGAAGGGTGGCGACAAGGTGCAGCCCAACTACTCCAGCATGGAAGGCTATCTGGCTGCACGCGTGTTCGCCGAGGGCCTGCGCCAGGCACAGGCCGGCGGAAAGATCACGCGCGAGAGCTTCATCACTGGCACCGAGTCCATCGGCAACCAGGTGATCTCGGGCTTTCCGGTGTCGTTCAGTGGCACCAGCCACGCAGCCTCGAAGTTTGTCGAGATGTCGATGCTGACCGGGGACGGCCGGGTCAGGACCTGATCCCATTCCGGAGGGGGCGCGTTGGCCCCCGCCGCTGCGCAGTTATCAACCCAGCGTGCGCGTGCGCGCCAGCCCCTGCATGAACGCCTCGCAGCGTCCCAGCTGCTCCAGGCTCACGTACTCGTCGGGCTGGTGGGCCTGCTGGATGCTGCCGGGGCCACACACCACGGTGGAGATGCCCGCGTTCTTGAACAGCCCCGCTTCGGTGCCAAAGGCCACCAGGGTGGTGCCTTTTTCGCCCGACAGCTCTTGCGCCAGGCGCGTCACCGGGTCGTCCTTGCTGCCCAGGAAGCTCGGGATTTCGCAGATGGTCTCGAACTCGAAACCCGCTGCAGGCGCCACCTTCTTCATGGCGGGCTCCAGCGATTTGGCGTAGGCCACCACCTCGGACTGCATCTGCGCGGCGTTGGCCGTGGGCAGGTCGCGGAACTCGTAGCGGAACTCGGCGTCGCGCGGCACCACGTTGTCGGCAATGCCACCGTGGAACTGGCCCACGCTGCTGGTGGAGAACGGCACGTCAAAGCCCTCAAAGCGGGGCTCGTTCTTTTCAAAGTCTTCCGCCATGTCGCGCACCCGGCCCACCACGCGGGCGGCCATCTCGATGGCGTTGACCGAATGCGGCGTGAGGGACGAATGCGCCTCCTTGCCACGCACGCAGCACTTGTAGCGGTACACACCCTTGTGCGCGATGGCGGGGATCATGCTGGTGGGCTCGCCCACGATGCAGGCCAGGGGCTTGATGCTCGCGTCGCGCAGGTCGGCGATGAGTTCCTTCACGCCAAAGCAGCCGATCTCCTCTTCGTAGCTGAATGCCAGATGGACCGCAAAAGGCGCGTCGCTGTTCAGGAACTGCTCTGCGTGCGACACGGCAATGCCAATGAAGGCCTTCATGTCGGCACTGCCGCGCCCGTATAGGTTGCCGTCCTTGACCAAGGCACTCAGCGGGTCCATGGTCCAGTCCTGTCCATCCCACGGCACCGTGTCGGTATGGCCCGAAAGGATCACGCCCGCCGGCTTGCCCTCGCCCAGGGTGGCGAACAGGTTGGCCTTGGTCTTGTCGTCGTTGAAGGTCAGGCGGCTTTTCACGCCCAGCCGGGCCAGGTGGTCGCGGATGAAATGGATCAGCTCCAGATTGGAGTTGTGGCTGACGGTGTTCATGCGCACCAGGGTTTGCGCAAGTTCGAGGGCGTGGGCAGAAATCATGGAGTGGCTAGCGAATAACCCGGGTTGGCACGTGTGTTGCTGTCGGGCTAGACTGTGAGATCGTAAGGACACATATCATGAACGTTATTGACTCCATCGTCACCCAGGCGGCCAGTATTGCAGCGGTGCGCCGGGACATTCACGCCCACCCCGAGCTGTGCTTCGAAGAGGTGCGCACCGCCGACGTGGTGGCGCAAAAGCTCACCGAGTGGGGCATTCCCATCCACCGGGGTATGGGCAAAACGGGCGTGGTGGGCATCGTCAAGGGGCGCGACGGTGGCGCCAGTGGCCGCGCGATTGGCCTGCGCGCCGACATGGACGCACTGCCCATGCAGGAGTTCAACACCTTCGCCCACGCCAGCAAACACCAGGGCAAGATGCACGCCTGCGGCCACGACGGCCATGTGGCCATGCTGCTGGCGGCGGCCCAGCACTTTGCCAAGCACCGCAACTTTGACGGCACCGTGTACCTGATCTTCCAGCCCGCCGAAGAGGGCGGCGGCGGTGCCCGCGTGATGATCGAGGACGGCCTGTTCGAGCAGTTCCCCATGGAAGCCGTGTACGGCATGCACAACTGGCCCGGCATGCCCGTGGGCACCTTTGCCGTGAGCCCCGGCCCGGTGATGGCATCGACCAGCGAGTTCAAGATCACCCTGCGTGGCAAGGGCGGCCATGCGGCGCTGCCGCACACCGGTATTGACCCGGTGCCGATTGCCTGCGGCATGGTGCAGTCCTTCCAGACCATCATCAGCCGCAACAAGAAGCCCGTGGACGCCGGCGTGATCTCGGTCACCATGATCCACGCGGGCGAGGCCACCAACGTGATTCCCGACAGCGTCGAGCTGCAGGGCACGGTGCGCACCTTCACCACCGAAGTGACGGACCTCATTGAAAAGCGCATGCGCCAGATCGCCGAGAACCACTGCGCTGCGCACGATGCCACCTGCGAGTTCGAGTTTGTGCGTAACTACCCGCCCACCGTCAACTCCCCCGCCGAGGCCGAATTTGCCCGCAAGGTCATGACCGGTATCGTGGGGGAAGAGCGTGTGGTGGTTCAGGAGCCCACCATGGGCGCCGAAGACTTTGCCTACATGCTGCAGGCCAAACCCGGTGCGTACTGCTTCATCGCCAACGGCGACGGCGCCCACCGCGAGATGGGCCACGGCGGCGGCCCCTGCATGCTGCACAACCCCAGCTACGACTTCAACGACGACCTGATCCCGCTGGGCGCGACCTACTGGGTCAAGCTGGCCGAGGAATGGCTGGCCCAGCCCGCCAAAGCGGCCTGAAGCAGCTTGGCGCGCCGTTGATCCTCCTCCACCCGGGCGTGCGCAGCGCGCGTGCCCGGGTTTTCTTTTTGTCTTCCCACTGACTCCTGAAAGCCCTGCCCATGACCGGAATCGTTGAAGCCTTCTCGCCCAGCTACGCCCAGGCGCGCACAAAGTTTCTGGAGGCCGCCGCAGCCGCCGGCCTGTCCATCGAATCGCACGCCCACCCACTCAAGGGCCGCGACGGCGAAGACCTGGCCATGGACGTGGTGCGTGACGGCCCGGCCGATGCCAAAAAGCTGCTCATCGTGAGCAGCGCCTGCCATGGCGTCGAGGGCTACTGCGGCAGCGGCGTGCAGGTGTTTGCGCTGCACGATGCCGAGTGGCGCGCGAAGGCGCGCGATGCCGGTGTGGCCACGCTCTACATCCACGCGCTCAACCCGTATGGCTTCTCGCACGTGCGCCGCTTCACACACGAGAACGTGGACCTGAACCGCAACTTCCAGGACTTCAGCAAGCCCCTGCCCGTGAACACGGCCTACCGCGAGGTGCAGCCCCTGCTGCTGCCCGAGCAGTGGCCACCCGGCCCTGAGAACCAGGCAGCGGTGGCGGAGTACATCGCCACCAAGGGCGAGGCCGCGTGGCAGGCCGCCATCTCGCAAGGCCAGCACGAGTTTCCGCAGGGCGTGTTCTTTGGCGGCACCGAGCCCACCTGGAGCAACCGCACGCTGCGCCAGGTGCTGCGCCAGCACGGTGCGGCCGCGTCGAAGATCGCCTGGATCGACCTGCACACGGGCCTGGGCCCCAGCGGCCATGGCGAGCGCATCTACGCGGGCAATGACAACGCCGTGGCCGTGGCCCGGGCGCGCGCCTGGTGGGACGGCGGCGGCGCCACGCCGGTCACGTCGATCTACGACGGCTCGTCCACCTCGGCCTTCCTCACCGGCCTGATGTGGACCTCGATCTACGACGAGTGCCCCCATGCCGAATACACCGGCATTGCCATGGAGTACGGCACCGTGCCCGTGCTCGATGTGATGAACGCCATCCGTGCCGAGCAATGGCTCCAACTGCACCCCGAAACTCCGGCTGACAAGGCTGCCCAGATCAAGGCGCAAATGCTGGCGGCCTTCTACACCGACACGGATGTGTGGAAGGGCCAGATCATCAGCCAGGCACGGCAGTCGATGTTCCAGGCGGTGAACGGGTTGACGGCCTGATTTTGTGTTCCAGAGGCCTCGGGCGCTAGTGCTATATGCCTGAGATGCTATCAATATGGTAGTTGGTGCGCAGGGGTTTGGCGGGTAGTACGGGTTCAGGAGGGTTGGGGTTGCCACCGTGGGGCGGCTACCATCGCCCCAAAAACCAGGAGACACCATGGCCTCTGACCCTCTGCGTGCGCTGAGCCGCAGCCTGCTCCGGCTGTCGGAGCAAGCCCAGCAGGTGGCCCCGCAGGACTTGCTGCACCAGGCCATGCAGACCTTGCAGGGGCTGGTGCCGTTTGATTCCGCCTGGTGGGGCGAGGTCTCGGCGGGCGATGTGCAGGTGGCACCCCGCAACTGGCTGCACGGCAGCATTGGCCTGAGCCGCAGTTTTGCGCAGGAGTGGAATGCGCTGGCGGCGGTGGACCTGTTTGGGCTGCAGTCCATGCAGCAGCTGGGGGTGGTGATCCGTGAGCGTGACGTGGTGGGCCCGTTACCCGAGCACCCGGAGGTGGCCGCCTTCAGCCAGCGCCACGGCCTGTACCACTGCATGGCCCTTACGGCCGAGCTGCCCCACAGCGGGCTCATGTTTTTTGTCTCCATCTACCGCCCGCCAACGCGGCCGGAATTCTCGGACGGAGAGACCGTGCTGTTCGGCGAATTCGTCCTGCACCTGTTGCAGCAGTGGCACCACCGGCTGCAGCGCCTGCAAAGCGACACGCCCGGCCGCCCCTGGGACAGCTTTGCCCTGGTCCGGCCGTCGGGCGAACTGCTGTTTGCCGGGCTGCGCATCAGCCGGGCGTTGGGCGAGGCCAGCCCCGGCTGGCACGGCACCCACCTGCCGCCGGTGGTGGCGCAGGCGCTGGCGGGTGCGCCCTGCACCCTGTCGGTGGGCAAGGCCTGCCGCCTGCGCTTGGAGCCCTGCGGGCCACTGGTGGCCGTGAGCCTGGCGTCGCGCCAGCACAAGCAAGCCCTGGCACCGCGCGAGCTGAGTGCCGCCATGCTGTACGCCCAGGGCCGCTCGCACAAGGACATTGCGGCCACGCTGGGCCTCACGCCCGCCACGGTGCGCACCTACCTGCGCACGGCCTATGCCGCGCTGGGCGTGAGCAACAAGCTGGAGCTGGTGGCCGCGCTGCGCCACCAGTAGCGATCGGCGGCGGGGTGCCCCGCGCGGGTTTGCAGGGCTCGGTAGTTTCCCGCTCCCTCTGCATTTGCAGAGGCTGCAACCGCGCCGCCTTTTCCTATCGTCCGCACCGGAGTCCAGTCGCTGGTGCCGGTCATGCCGCCGCCCCGCTGGGCTCCTGAAGAACCGCCATAACAGGAGACCCTTGCATGTTCCCGAACCCCCACCCCTTCGCCGTGGCGTCCCGACGCCACCCTCACCCCCTGGCACGCGCAGGGCGATGGACCGCTGTCTGCACCCTGGGTGCTGTGGCAGCCCTGGCCCTGACCGCCTGCGGCGGCGGCAGCGACGCCAATCCCCCGCTGGCCAGCAAGCCCCTGGCTGAGGCCTGTGCCGCCTACGCATCCACCGCCTTGCCCCATGGCGCCAAGGTCACCCGTACCGAGCTGCGCAAGGCCGAGGGCACGTTGCCCGACGTGTGCATCGTGCGCGGGCAGATCGTCTCGTCGCCCGAGTCCACCATCAACTGGGCGGTGGAGCTGCCCACGCTGACCCAGTGGAACGGCAAGACGCTGACCATTGGTGGTGGCGGCTTTGACGGCTTCATCCCCACCGACGACCCGTGGTACCAGCAGCTGGTGGGCCCGTCGGCCAACCCGTACGTGAAGATCAGCTCCGACTCCGGCCACCAGATCCGCGGCTTTGCCTGGGGCAAGAGCGACGTGGCGCTGCGCAACCACGCGTTCGACGCCAACCATTTCGTTCTGGAGGTGGGCACTTCCATCGCCACCGAGTTCTATGGCAAGCGCCCCGTGCGGCGCTACCACATGGGCCATTCCAACGGCGGTCGGTCGGGGCTCATCTCCACGCAGAAGTACCCCAAGGACTACGACGGCGTGGTGGCCATGGAGCCCGCCATCAGCCAGCAGGCGCACCAGGTCAACCTGGGGCCCACGGTGCTGCGCCACATCTTCAAGAGCCGCGACAACTGGATGAGCCCCGCCAAGATCGCGCTGTATGCCAAGGCCGAGGTGGCGGCGTGTGATGGCCTCGATGGCCTGAAGGACGGCATCATCGGCAACATCGAGGCGTGCAACTACGTGCCCACTGAGCTGCTGTGCCAGGGGGCGGACAACGACAGCTGCCTCACGGCCGGCCAGATCGAATCCATCCGCCTCATCTACAGCGACCACAAGACACCCGTGACCCTGTCGCGCGGTGCCGTGGGCTACCCGCGCTATGGCCGGGGCGGGGCGTCCACCTCCGACTGGCAGTCGTACATGTTCGGCACCAGCTTTGACGCGCCCGATTCGTTCAACCACATGGCCGTAACGGAAGCCGCACGCCTGGTGGAGGGCAACCCCAACGCCAACATCCTGAGCCACGACCCCACGCAGTACCAGGCGCAGTACGCGCGGCTGGCCGAGATGATTGATGGCACGGACCCCGACATCTCCGCCTTTGCCGACAACGGCGGCAAGCTGCTGATCTGGTACGGCCTGGGCGACACCTGCGTGTCGCTGTACCGCACGGCAGACTATTTCGACACGGTCAAGCAGCGCCTGGGCGCCAGCAAGGTGCAGGGCTTTGCGCGCATGGTCACCTCGCCCTCCAACGGGCATGACCTGGACGGCGCAGGCACCGAGCCGCGCTCCATCGACCTGCTCGCCGCCATGGACGCCTGGGTGGAAAAGGGCGCGGCGCCTGACAAACTGGTCGCCACGAAGTTCGCCCCCGGCACCAGCACCCCCGTGGCCCAGCGCCCGGTGTGCGAGTACCCCAAGTTCCCGCGCTACAACGGCACGGGCGATCCGGCCAAGGCCGAGAGCTTTACCTGCTCTGCGACCTGAACGCGGTGCTGGATGCAAAAAGGCACGCCCCTGGGCGTGCCTTTTTTGTGTCCAGTCGTCAGGATGCCAGCGCGCGCATCTCTGCGATCAGGTCCGACTTGCCTTCGAAGCCGATGCCCGGCAGCGGCGGCAGCGTCACGTAGCCGTTCTCGACCTTCACGCCATCGGGGAAGCCACCGTAGGGCTGGAACAGATCGGGGTAGCTCTCGTTGCCGCCCAGGCCCAGGCCTGCCGCGATCGCCAGCGACATCTGGTGGCCCCCGTGTGGAATGCAGCGGCTGGGGGACCAGCCGTATTCCTTGAGCATGTCGAGCGTGCGCAGGTACTCCACCAGGCCGTAGCTGAGCGCGCAGTCAAACTGCAGCCAGTCGCGGTCCTTGTGCATGCCGCCGTGGCGGATCAGGTTGCGCGCGTCCTGCATCGAGAACAGGTTCTCGCCCGTGGCCATGGGGCCCTTGTAAACCTCGCCCAGCTTCGCCTGCAGCTCGTAGTCCAGCGGGTCGCCCGCTTCCTCGTACCAGAACAGCGGGTACTGCGACAGGGCCTTGCCGTAGTCGATGGCGGTCTTCAGGTCGAAGCGGCCGTTGGCGTCCACTGCCAGTTGCTGGCCCGGGCCCAGGATCTTGAGCACTGACTCGATGCGCTCGCAGTCTTCGGCCAGCGTGGCCCCGCCGATCTTCATCTTGACCACCGAGTAGCCGCGCGCCAGGTAGCTTTCCATTTCCTTCTTGAGGCCGTCGAGCCCCTTGCCGGGGTAGTAGTAGCCGCCGGCGGCGTAGACAAACACGCGCGGGTTGGGCGTGCCGTTGCCGTAGCGCTCGGCCAGCAGCTGGAACAGCGGCTTTCCGGCAATCTTGGCCGTGGCGTCCCACACGGCCATGTCGATGGTGCCCACGGCCACCGAGCGCTCGCCGTGGCCGCCGGGTTTTTCGTTGATCATCATGCGGGCCCAGACCTTGTGCGGGTCCAGGTTCTCGCCCGTCTCGTCCAGCAGGCTGGCCGGCTCAGCCTCCAGCACGCGGGGGATGAATCGGTCGCGCATCAGCGCGCCCTGGCCGTAGCGGCCGTTGGAGTTGAAGCCGTAGCCGATCACCGGCTTGCCATCGCGGATCACGTCGGTGACCACGGCCACGAGGCTCAGCGTCATCTTCGAGAAGTCGATGTAGGCGTTGCGGATGTCCGACTTGATGGGACGGGTCGATTCGAGGATGTTGACGATCTTCATGGTGGTCGCGTTGGTTGGCAAAGAGGGAAAGGGGCGGGATCAAAAGGAAAGATCAGCGGGCGAGCGAAGAGCCCCCGCAGATCGCGATGTCCTGCCCCGTGATGGCGGCGGCAGATTCAGACAGAAGAAAGCCCACCAGTGCGGCAATCTCGGCAGGCTCGATCAGGCGGCCGATGGGCGGCTGGCGCGGTGCACTGCCCTGGCGGGCGGGGTCGTTCAGCATGCCGGTGGCGGTGGCTGCGGGCGAGACGACATTCACCGTCACGCCCTGCGCGGCCACCTCGGCCGCCCAGCTGCGCGCCAGTGCAATCAGCGCGGCCTTGGTCGCGGCGTACTGACCGCGCCCGGCCATGCCCTGCGCCACGCGGCTGCCAATGAACACCACGCGCCCCTGGCCGCGCTGGGCCATGCCGGGCACGATGGCATCGGCCAGCCGGGTGGCGGCATCCACATGCAGCCGCCACATCAGCTCGCCGCCCGCATGGTCGAGCTGGCCCAGCGGCCCCACGCGCAGCACGCCGGCCGCATGGACCAGCGCGTCCACGCCGGGCAGTGCAGCGGCCACGCGGGCGATATCGGCACCATCGGCCAGGTTGACCGGTGTATGGGTGAACGAGGGGTGAACGACCGTCGCCTGGGCCACATCGAGGCCCGTCACGCGCCAGCCGACGGCCAGCAGCGACTCGGCGATGCTGCGGCCTATGCCGCTGCTGCTGCCGGTGACGATGGCGTGGCGGGCATTACTCGACACGGATGTTCCCTTCGGTGACGATCTTCTGCGAGCGCTCCATGTCGCTGCGCTGGAACTTCGCAAAATCCTCCACGCTGCCCGGTGTGGTCAGCAGCCCTTGCTCCTTGAGCTTGGGCGTCATCTCGGCCAGGGCCTTGTTCACCTCGGTGTTCAGCCGCTGGGTGATGTCCGCCGGCAGCTTGGCCGGGCCCCACAGGCCATACCAGCTGTAGAACTCGTAGCCCGGAATCGTCTCGCCCACCGTGGGCACGTCGGGCAAGCTCGCGGCGCGCTGGGCGGAGGTGACGGCCACCACGCGCAGCATGCCGCTCTTGTGGTACTGCAGAGACCCCAGGATGGGGTCGATGAACCCGTCGATCTGTCCGCCGATCAGGTCCTGGAACGCAGGCGCCGTGCCCTTGTAGGGCACGATCAGGTAGTCGAGGTTGCCTGCGCGCTTGAGCAGTTCGGTCGAGAGGTGCCCGGCCGACCCGATGGAACCCACGGCGAAGGTCATCTTGCCGGGGTTGGCTTTGGCGTAGGCCATCAGCGACTTGATGTCGGTGACCGGCAGGTTCTTGTTGATGGCCACCGACAGCGGGGCCTTGGCCACCAGCGCCACGGGCGTGAAGTCCTTGACCACGCCGTAGGGCACGGACTTCATGGTCATGGGCGCCGTGGTGAAGGTGGATGCGTTGAACAGCAGCGTGTAGCCGTCGGCCGGGGCCTTGGCCACCACGTCGCCGCCGATCACGCCGTTGCCGCCCGCCTTGTTCTCGACGATGAAGTTCTGGCCCATCTGGTCGCCCAGCTTTTGCGCGAGCATGCGGCCCACGGTGTCGAGCGTGCCGCCTGGCGGAAAGGGGATGACCATCCGGATGGGCTTGGTGGGGTAAGCCTGTGCAAAGCTGCTGGCCGCCATCGCGAGTGTGGCTACACCCAGGGCGGCGCGGAGGAAAAGGTGGCGTTGCATGGTGTCTTGTCTCCTTGTCGGTTTTCTTGTGTGCAATCAGGCCCCGGGAGACTCAAAATCCCCCGCGCCTCGGAGGGACCGCTCAGCGCTTGAGCAGGCCGGCCTGCTTCACTGCAGCGCGCAGCGCTTCGACTTCCTTGGCGTTGGGCGCCTCGGTCGGTGGGCGCACGGTGGCGTCGTCGATCACGCCTGCCAGGTACATGCCACCCTTCATGCGGGCGTGGGCCTCGCCAGTGGGCTCGCCGCCGCCGTACACCGCGTCCTTCAGGGGCGTGATGACAGCCTGCACCGCCATGGCTTTCTTCAAGTCGCCGGCCTTCACCGCATTCCACAGATCGATGATGAGCTGGGGGATGAAGGTCGCAAAACCCACCAGCGCGCCGTCCACGCCCTGCACCATCGAGGCCAGCAGGTATTCGTCGTGGCAGGTCAGGATGGCCTTGGACGCGTCGGCCTCGCGGATCGCCTGGATGTCGCGGGCGTACTTGTTCATGTCGCGCTGGCCCACCTTGAAGGCCTGCAGGTAGGGCAACCGGGCCAGGTCGGCCAGCAGCTGCGACGAGTACGAGGCACGCGTCCAGGCCGGGTAGACGTGGCAGACCAGATCGGCGTTGGGCGCCGCCTTGTGGATGGCCTCGAAGTACTGCAGTGCATGGCCGGGCGTGAAGCCAAAGCGCAGCCAGTGGTGCGGGGGCATCACGTCCAGCGCCACGGCACCAGCCTCGACGGCAGCACGGGCATGGTCGGCCGCGTCGGCCAGGCCTTCGCAGACGATGGACGAAATGACAGGCATGCGCCCCTTGAGTTCGTCGGCCACGATGCGGGTGACCTCGGCGCGTTCAGCCGGGGTGAGGGAGAACACCTCGCCGGTGTGGCCGTTGGTCATGACGGCCACCACGCCCTCGTGGCCCGCCAGCCAGGCGGCGAGCTTGCGCAGCGCGGGCTCGTCGATGCGGTGGTCGGGGGTGAAGGGGCACGAGATGGCGGGGATGATCCCGCGATAATTCGAGATGGCAGGCATGCTTTCTTGTCTCCGTTGGAAAAGCTGGTGAACAACGGGGTGGATCATTCCGCGCCATGCTGCAGCGGTCCAATACTCGAATCGCATACAACTATCTACCGATCCATCGCGGAGACACATGGGACCCGGCAACCGACCCCTGGACCTGGAATGGCTGGAGGATTTCCTCGCCCTGGCCGAGACGGGCAATTTCTCGCGTGCGGCGGAGGCCCGCGCCATTGCCCAGCCCGCCTTCAGCCGCCATATCCGCGCCCTGGAAGACTGGGTGGGCGTGGAGCTGTTCGACCGCAGTGCCCATCCTGCGGCGCTCACGGCGGCAGGCCAGCGCTTTTTGCCGCTGCTCGAAACCATCCTGGCCAATCTGGAGGCCGCCCGCATCAAGGCCCGCGCTGCACACGACCTGGCGGCTGCCAGCCTGCGCTTTGCGGCCACGCACGTGCTCTCGCTCACGTTCTTTCCGCGCTGGCTGGTGGGCATGGAGGCACGCCTGCGGCTGGGGCCCATCCAGACCATGTCCGACAGCTCGCAGGCCTGCGAAGACCTGATGCTCCAGCGGCGTGTGCAGTTTGTGCTGTGCCATGGCCACGCCGAGGTGCCGGGGCGCCTGGACGAGGCGCAGTACCCCATGTGCCGCCTGGCGGACGACCGGCTGCTGCCAGTCAGTGCGCCGCAGCCCGGCGGCGCAGCAGGCCAGCCGCTGCACGCCCTCGGCCAGCAGGCCCCGGTGCCCGTGCTGGCCTACAGCGAGGCGTCGGGCCTGGGCCGCATCATGCGGGCCCGCATGCGCGGGGTGTTCGCTGACGGTGCTGACGGCCCGGTGGTGGTGGTGTTCACCGCGCACCACGCGGTGTTGCTCAAGACCCTGGCCCAGGAAGGGCGGGGCGTGGCCTGGCTGCCCGAAAGCCTGATTGCCGACGAGTTGCGCGCCGGCACGCTGGTGGCTGCCGGGGGTGCCGACTGGAACGTGCCGGTGCAGATTCGCCTGTACCGCCAGCGTGCCGAGATGTCGCCAGTGGCCGAGTCCTTGTGGGAACTGGCGGTGGCGCAGGTGGCACCGCAGGCCTGAGCCCTTGCCGTCCCCCTGGCTGGCAGCCGATTCTTAAAGGCCCAGGTCGCTCAGCCCCGGATGGTCGTCTGGCCGGCGCCCCAGCGGCCAGAAGAACAGCCGGTCTGCGGCCTGGATGGGGCGGTCGTTGATGCTGGCGTGGCGCACGGCCATCAGGCCTGCGTCGTTGAACTCCCAGTTCTCGTTGCCGTAGCTGCGGTACCACTGGCCTGCGTCGTCATGCCATTCGTAGGCAAACCGCACGGCGATGCGGTGGCCGCTGAACGCCCACAGCTCCTTGATGAGGCGGTAGTCCAGTTCGCGTGCCCACTTGCGCTCCAGCAGCTGCCGGGCGGCCTCGCGGCCCACGGGGAACTCGGCGCGGTTGCGCCAGCGCGTGTCTTCGGTGTAGGCCAGGGCCACGCGGGCAGGGTCGCGCGAGTTCCAGCCGTCTTCGGCCAGGCGCACTTTTTGGACGGCGGTGTGTTGGGTAAAGGGGGGCAAAGGCGGGCGTGTTTCCATGGGAACCTCGACGATGAAGGGTTATGTAGACAGGTCTGTCTACGTGCCATCATAAAGCCATGTAGACAGACTTGTCTACAATGAGCGAATGACCTTTGATCCTCTCCCTGTCGGCTGGCAGGACCTGCCCGCCCGAGACCGCCTGCTGCACACGGCGCACGCGCTGTTCTACCGGGATGGCATCCGCGCCACGGGCATCGACCGGGTGATTGCGGAGTCTGGCGTGACCAAGGTGACCTTCTACCGGCATTTCCCGAGCAAGAACGCGCTCATCTGTGCGTATCTGGAGTACCGGCACGCGGGCTGGATGGGCTGGTTCGCCGACGCGCTGCAGCGCCATGCGCACGCGCTGCCCTCAGGGGCGGATCGCACGCGGGCATTGGCGCCTGCCCTGGCGGAATGGTTGGGCAGCAAGCACTTTCGGGGCTGTGCCTTCATCAACAGCGTGAGCGAGTTGGGAGACACAGTGCCGGAGGTGCTGGAGATTGCGCAGCGCCACAAGCGCGACATGACGGCGTTGCTGGCTGCCTTGTTGCCTGCGCCTTCCCACCGTGCGCAGGACGCGCAGGCGCTCACCCTGGTGGTGGAGGGCGCCATCGTGCGCGCGCAGATGGGCGAACCTGTGGCCTCTGTGGTGGCCGCAGTGTCCCGCCTGACGGATGCGCTGGTGGCGGCGCCTCCTCAGCGCAAGGGGTGAGCCTGCCGGTCGATAGAAAAGATGGGAACGCTCCTGGTGGTCGACCGGGCGGTCAGTCCAGTCGCGCGCCTTGTGTGGCACCGTGGCGGGTGCGCTGGTCGTACTGCTTCTCGCGCGCCATGTGGTCCTGCAGCAGCCGGTGGCCCAAGGCGTTGGCTTCGCGCTCCAGCGTGGCGCAGTCGGACGCTGCGGGCATCTGGCGGATGGCCTGGTCAATGGCCTGCGCTGCGTCGCGCCCGATCTGCACATGGCCTTGCTCGTGGTGGGACAGCGCCTGCAAATAGCGGTCAAAAACCGCCTGCTGCGACGGGCTGGCGGCCTGCAGGTCGGGCAGCTGCACTTCGGTGCGCAGCCGGGTGTTGACTTCGGTGATCGCACAGCGGCCCGAGGCTTCGCGCCACCAGCGGAAGGTCCAGCGCACGTTCCAGCGGGTGTAGCCATGAAAGCGCTGTCCACCCACCGAAATGGGGGTTGCAGCATGCAGGGCCTCGCGCAGTGTCTCTCCGGGCTGGGCGCGCACCACGTAGGGCCGCTGGGTGCTTTCTTCCTCCACGGCCGCGTGTGCCCCGCCCGCAGACAGCAGCAAGGCCACCACCCACCCCAGACGCACGCAGGGTGGTGGCTCTGGCAACGCAGATGCGTTCAGTCGCCCCACGGCAGCATCAGCGTGAGCAGCGACAGCTGGTCGAACTCGGGCGCAAAGGCATCAATGATCTGCTGCGGCTCGGGGCACAGGGTGGTGTCGGTGATCACGCCAAACTGCACGCCGCCGCCGTAGCTGAGGATGGAGACCCCCAGGCCGATGTCACCCGACTGCGGCACCCAGAACATGCACTGCGTGACGCGTGCGCCGCACAGCGTGAGCTGCTCCTTGGGGCCGGGCACGTTGGTCATCACCGCCGTGGTCTTGCGGCCAAACAGGTTGAGCAGTGCGTCCTGCGCGGGCTTGATCATCAGGCCTGCCACGGCGAGCATGGCAAACGCCAGGATGGGCTGGGTGCTGCCCTTGAGCGCGTTCATGCGCTTGCGCACTTCGTACACGCGCTCGACTGGGTTGGCCACGCCAATCGGCAGCACCAGCGGCACCAGGCCAAAGCGGTTGCCCAGCTTCCAGGCCTCTTCCATGGGGCGCAGATTCACCGGGATCATCGCGCGGATCTCCTGGCCCGTGGGGTCGTCGCCCTGGCTGCGCAGGTAGCCGCCGATGGCGCCCGCCACACACGACAGCAACACATCGTTGATGGAGCAGTTGAGTGCTTTGCCGATGGCCTTGACCTCTTCGAGCGGAATCGGTGGGCACCAGGCCACGCGCTTGGCGCTGCCGGGCTGGCCCTTCAGGCGCGTGGACGAGTCGTCTGGCATCAGCGCCAATGCCGCCGCGTCGCTGACGAGTTGGTAGGCCACGCGGGCCATGTCCATGGTGCCGGTCAGCCCGTGGTGCATGGCCTTTTCCGGGTCGCCCAGCATCTGCAACGACTTGGCGGCGCTGTCGCCCGCCAGGTCCAGAGCCTTGACGGTGAGGCCGGTGAAGGGTTTGATGAGTGCGTCGGCGATCCAGTCCTCGGCGGTGGCGGCTTCCTTGTCTGCCCGCGCCTTGCGCTTGGGGGGCTCCGAGCCGCCGTCCACCAGCGACATGGTCACCGAGATGAGTGCAATGCCGTCGGCAATGCAGTGGTGGATGCGCACGATGAGCGCGCTGCCTTTCGCGCCGTCATCACCCACAAAGTCTTCGATCAGGTGCATTTGCCACAGCGGGCGGCGTGTATCGAGCGGCTGCATGGCGAGTTCGCCCACGCGGTCCTGCAGTGCGCGCTGCATGCTGTGGCCTGTGCGGTGGGGCAGCTTTTCGCGCAGCACATGCGCAGCAATGTCGAAGTTGCGGTCCTCCACCCAGGTGGCGCCTGCGGCATCTTCCACCACCCGCTGGCGAAAGCGCGGGTACTGCAGCAGGCGCTGCTGTACGCGTTCGCACAACGCCTCCCAGGTGATGCCGGGTGACAGGGTCCACACGCCGTTGATCATCATCAGGTTGCTGTGCGAATCCATGCGCAGCCAGGCGGTATCGACCTTGCTCATGCGTTCGCCCGACAGGCCCAGCATGCCGGTGGCCGCGCGGCGCACGTTCTTCTGCACCACGGTGGCGGCCTTGCGGGCTGCGGGGGGCAGGGCCTGGGCGGCCTTGCGTGCCACCTCAGGCGCCTGGTCGCGCATGGTGCGCAGGGGGCTCGTGCTGCGGCCTGGGGCGGCTTTGCGGGGGGCTGGAATGCGGGTCACCATCAGATGTACACCTATTGTTTGATTTTTGGGGGCTTGCCTCTATGGATTGAGCGGCCCCGGGCCGTGCTCAGCCCGTAAGATACAACGCAGCAAACCCTTGCCGACACCGTTCTTTCCCTCCCCCCACACATCCCAAGGAGCACACCGACATGGCCGACCTCAATGCCACCTTCGAAGCCGCCGTGGCCAATTCCAAGAACCTGAGCGAGCGTCCCGACAACGCCACGCTGCTCAAGATCTACGCGCTGTACAAGCAAGCCACCGCCGGCGACAACACCGAGAAGAAGCCCAGCTTCTCCGACATGGTGGGCCGTGCCAAGTGGGACGCCTGGGAAAAGCTCAAGGGCACGGGTGCCGACGAGGCCAAGCAACTGTATGTGGACCTGATCACCTCGCTGAGCTGATACGGCGGTGACCCCCAAAGAAAAAGGCGACCTTGGTCGCCTTTTTCTTTGGGGGCAGAGGCGCCTAACGCTGGACCCACCCCTTGGGCAGCCCGGCTTCCGGCGTCATGCCGTAGACCGCCTCGCCCGGCAACCCCGCCTGCAGCGGCACGCGGGCGGCCATCAGGCGCTCCAGGTCCACCCCCGTGGCAATGCCCATGGCGTCGAACATGAACACCAGGTCTTCGGTCACCACGTTGCCCGACGCGCCCGGCGCATAGGGGCAGCCGCCCAGGCCGCCCAGCGACGCATCAAAGGTGCGCACTCCCACGTCGTAGGCCGCCAGGCAGTTGGCCAGCCCCAGCCCGCGGGTGTTGTGCATGTGGGCCGCACCGGCCTTGGCACCCAGCTCGGCGCGCAGGCGCGTGAACAGGCGGCGCACCTGCGCCGGGTTGGCCATGCCGGTGGTGTCCGACAGGCCCACCTCGTCGGCGCCGGCCTCGGCGCACAGGCCTGCGAGCCAGATCACATCGTCCTCGGGCACCACGCCCTGCAGCGTGCAGCCAAAGGCGGTGGACAACCCCACCTCCACCAGCACGCCGGGCGCCTGCGCGTTACGCAGCTGTGCCACGGCGCGCACCTCCTCGACCATGGCCTCGCGTGTCTTGCGCACATTGGCCAGCGAATGGGCAGCACTGGCCGACACCGGCAGGGTGACCTTGTGCACCCCTGCTGCCAGCGCCGCCTCGGCGCCGCGCAGGTTGGGCGCCAGGGCCATCACGGTGATGCCAGGGTGGGTGAGCGCGTGCCGCACCACTTCGGCCACATCGGCCATCTGGGGCAGCAGGCGGGCGGGCACGAAGGAGCCGACTTCGATCTCGCGCAGGCCGGCCGCCACCAGGGCGTCGATCCAGCGCAGCTTGTCGGCCGTGGGCATGGTGGCTTTGACGGACTGCAGGCCATCGCGCGGGCCGACTTCGCTGATGAGGACTTGGGGTTGCGTCATGGTGCTGGACGGAGGATGCCGCCGAGGATAGCGCGCTGGCGCTGCCAGAAGGTGCTCTGGGGGTTTTGAACAAAGTGGCAATTTGTGATGCCATACCGGCAAACAGCCCAGCAATATGCAGCAGATTGGGCGATTCCCATTGTTTTGGCGCTTCGGGACACTGCTTGGAGCCGTATCCATTCCCATTCGGAGACAAGCGCCATGCCCTCACACCATCCTTTTTCCACCCGCTACCTCAGTGCCACCGATGTCATCGACATGGTGCAGCGCAAAGGCGTCGAGGCCTGCCTGCGCGGCATTGCCGACTACATCCTGGCCGACTTTCTGCGCTGGGGCGCGTTCGACAAATCCGCACGTGTGGCCAGCCACTCGCGCGACGGCGTGATCGAACTCATGCCCATTGCCGATGACCAGACCTATGCGTTCAAGTACGTCAACGGCCACCCCAAGAACACGCGCTGGGGCCTGCCTACGGTGATGGCGTTTGGCGTGCTGGCCGATGTGGCCACGGGCGCGCCGCTGCTGCTGAGCGAACTCACGCTCACCACCGCCCTGCGCACCGCCGCCATGTCGGCCGTGGCCGCCCGCGCCCTGGCGCGGCCTGGCAGCCGCACCATGGCGCTGATCGGCAACGGCGCCCAAAGCGAGTTCCAGGCACTGGCCTTCCACCACCTGCTGGGCATCACCACGCTGCGGCTGTTTGATACCGACCCGGCCGCCACCGCCAAGCTGCAGGCCAACCTGCAAGGCACAGGCCTGCGCACCGTGGCCTGCAACAGCACGGCCGAGGCCGTGCGCGGCGCCGACGTCGTGACCACGGTGACGGCCGACAAGACCAACGCCACCATCCTCACGCCCGGCATGCTGGCGCCCGGCATGCACATCAACGCCGTGGGGGGCGACTGCCCCGGCAAGACCGAGCTGCATGCCGACGTGCTGCGCCAGGCCCAGGTGTTTGTGGAATACGCCCCGCAGACGCGCATCGAAGGCGACATCCAGCAGCTGCCGGCCGACTTTGGGGTGACCGAGCTGTGGGAAGTGCTGGCAGGCCAACACACCGGCCGGGCCAGCGATGCCGCAATAACGGTGTTTGACTCCGTAGGCTTTGCGCTGGAGGACTTTTCTGCGCTGCGCTTCTTGCGCGATACGGCCGCCGAGCTGGGCATGGGCCAACCCATCGAACTCATCCCCCAGCTGTCAGACCCCAAGAACCTGTTTGGGCTGCTGCGCACGCACAACCCCCTGCTGCGCGCTGTGGCCTGACGCCAGTCCGGTCACCCGTTCTCAGTCCCTCCAGACCACGCTGCTGGCGGAGTCGGCGCGTGTGGTGCGGAAATGGTTGGCCGGGTGGGCCGGGTCCGCCATGCCAAAGGAGATGCCGCAGACGATGCTGCGGTCGTTGCCAATGCCCAGCACCTCGCGCAGCACGCCGGGGTAGGACGCGAGCGCCGCCTGTGCGATGGAGCCCACGCCCATACTGTGCGCGGCCAGCATGAAGTTGCTCACATACGCGCCACAGTCCACCGCACCATAGACGCCCAGTGCCTCGTCGCTGGTGACGATGGCCACATGCGGTGCGCCGAACATCGTGAAGTTCTGCGCCGCCTGGCGGGCCGAGGCTTCGCGGTCGCCCTTGGCAATGCCCAGGGCTTCGTACAGGCCCCAGCCGCATTCGCGCCGCCGTTCCTGGTACACGCCCCGGTATTCGCGGGGCCAGGGCAGGTCGGGGTTGGGGGCTGCGGTGGTCGTCATGTGCGACTGCAGTGCACTGCGCAGGCGCTCCAGCGTGGCGCCGCTGGCTATGGTGAGCTGCCAGGGCTGCGCGTTGCACCACGATGCTGTGCGCTGCGCGGTGGCCAGGATGGCTTCGATGGTGCCGCGCGGCAACGGCTCGGGCAGAAAAGCGCGGCAGCTGTAGCGGGTGTGGAGCAGCGTGGAGAGGGTGTCAAACGCCGGGCTGTGGGCGGCGGTCTCGCTCGCGGTGGATGTCATGGCGGTGGCTAGGCCTTCTTGGCCTTGGCGGCAGGCTTGGCCGCTGCCTTGGGTGCCGGCTTGTCAGCATCCGCGTCTGCCGCCGCTTTCTTCTTGTCGGCCGCTGGCTTCTTGGCATTGGGGTGCGGTGCATTGAGCAGTGCATCCAGCTGTTCGCCAATTTCGGCCTCGATGCGGTCCTTGAACGCGCCGAACAGAAAGCCGAGCTGTGCCTTCATCTCGAACTGGTGCGCATCCACCAGCAGCGTGCCCTTGACGCCCGAGCGGGTGAAGGTGAGCAGGTCTTCCTTGTCCCCTTCTTCGTAGGTGCATTCCATGTCGAATTTTTCTTCGGCCTTTTCGGCCCAGGAGAAGGCGACCTTGCGGGCTTCCTTGAAGCCCAGGTGGTGTTCGCGGTGGATATGAATGTCAGGCACCGGCTGTCTCCTTGAGGTGTTGGGGGTCAGGTAAAAGGGCGCGCAGTGTGTCGTGCCGCTCGGGCAGGGGCTGCTGCGTCAGTTGTCGTACGGCATCATAAAACCGGGGCCAGTTGCGCCCCTCGCGTTCAAACAAGGCCTCGAACGCGGGCACCAGTTCGTCGTAGGCGGCCTGGGCGGCAAAACTGGCGTTGTTGGCCTGGGCCACCCAGCGGTCGTAGCCTGCCACCTGGGCAGTGGTGGCCCGGGGGGGCGTCCCGCCGGGCGTGTCCAGCCAGCGTGCGCGCAGTGCGGCATAGTCGTCTCGAAACGCTTGCATTGCTTCTTTTTTCATAGCACTCAAGGAATGATCTTCTGGCGCTTGAAGCTCCTTCTGCTCATAAATGGCCGCCAGGCGGGTGCGCGTGGCCCGGGTGAGCATGCGGAAGGCGCTGCGCCGCGCTTCGCTGGTGGCGTAGGCCTCGCGCGCGGCGGGGGTGGACTGCGTGGCCAGCCAACGCGCCACGCCAATGCGCTCCACCGCCGTGGCAAAGGACTCGTTGAACAAGGTGTCGTTCTTGGCATAGACCACCTGGTGCGCCAGCTCGTGGAACAGCAGGCGCACAAAGTCGCCCTCGGGCCAGGCGATGAAGGTGGACAGCAGCGGGTCGCCGCCCGCCCAGTTCATGTAGCCCAGCGTGGAGTAGGCGGGCACGCCGTACACCTCCACCTCCAGGCCCTGTGCGGACAGCTCGGCGGCCTCGGCCTGTGCCGCAGCCTCGGTGAAATAGCCCCGGTAGCCGATGCAGCCCGTGACCGGAAAGCACCAGGTGTGCAGCGTCAGCGAATAGGGCGGCGCGGCGACCACATTCCACACGGCGGCGGGGCGCTTCAGGTCGGCATAGCGGCGGTAGCTGGCGTTGTCGGGCAGGCCGAGTTCTGCCACAGCAAAGGCCCGCGCACGTTGCGCCAGCTGCAGCCGCTCGCGCAGGGCGGGCGAGATGTCCTTGCGCGCCACCCAGTCGTCAATCGGTTCTGCGGCATGCATGATCTGCATGTGCCCGCGCAGCGACTGCCAGTAGTAGCCCAGCGCGTTGGAGGGACCGGTGGTGCTGGCGCAGCCGGCCAGCACCAGGCAAAACATCAGGCTGAAAGTGGCCCGCAGGCGGGAAAGTGGCTGGCGCATGGGGGCAGTTTATGGGCAGATCGAACCCTTTGCGCTCGCCCTGTCAGCAGCCTGGCTGTGGTGGTTTCTAGAATGCCGCGCATGACCCCTTTGACCGCTCCCGATCCTGCTCGCCAACCCGCGCTGGCCGACGGCCTGTTCGCCGACGAGGCCGGTTGCCCGCGCTGCACCTGGTGCCAGTCCACGCCGCTGTACCGCCACTACCACGACACCGAGTGGGGCTTTCCGGTGGCCGACGACCGCAGGCTGTTCGAGAAGATCTGCCTGGAGGGTTTTCAATCGGGCCTGAGCTGGCTCACCATCCTGAACAAGCGCGAGGGCTTTCGCGCGGCGTTCGCGAACTTCGACGCCGAGCAGGTCGCAGCCTTCGGCCCGGCCGAGGTCGAGCGCCTGGTGCAGGACGCGGCCATCGTGCGCCACCGCGGCAAGATCGAGTCCACCATCAACAATGCCCACCGTGTGCTGGAGCTGCGGCGCGAGTTTGGTTCGCTGGCGCACTACGCCTGGCGCTACGAGCCCGCTGCCACCGACCGGCCCGAGCGCATCACGCGCGAAGTGGCGCGCACCCTGTCCACATCGCCGGCTTCCATTGCCATGTCCAAGGACCTGAAAAAGCGCGGCTGGAGCTTTGTGGGCCCGACCACGGTGTACGCCTTCATGCAGGCGATGGGGCTGGTCAATGACCACCTGGAAGGCTGCCACTCGCGCCCCGCTGCGCTCGCTGCGCGCAAGGCGTTTGTGGTGCCGCGCGGTTGATTGTTCAGACCCGCGCCACGGGACGCAGCAGCCACAGCGCTCCCAACGCGGCGAGGCCCAGCAGTGTGGTGAGCCACAGGGCCGCTGCCCCGGCGCTGTCCAGCAGCATGCCAAACAGCACCGGTGCAAACGCCTGCGCCACGCGGGCGGGCACCATCATCAGGCCCTGGCGCGCGCCGTAGCCTGCTGGCCCAAACAGCACCAGTGGCAGCGTGCCCTTGGCAATGGTCAGTATCCCGTTACCTGCCCCGTGCAGCACGGTGAACACCGCTGCCGCAGGCCCGCCCAGCACCATCAGCAGGCCCGCGCCCACAGGGTGTGCGGCGGCTGCCAGCTGGGCCGATAGCAGCGGGTGCAGGCGGCGCAGAAAACCAAACTCCAGCAGGCGTGCCGCCACCTGCGCAGGGCCCACCAGTGCCGCCAGGGCCACTGCCGCATGCAGCGACGTACCGCTGGCCTGCAGCAGGCGCGGCAGGTGGGCTGCCATGGCGGTGCTGGTGAACCACGTGACCGCAAACACAAAGGACAGCAGCACGGTGGTGCGCAGCGGGTGTGCTGGAGTGGGCGGGGCGGATACGGCCGTTTCTGTGGCGGGCGCTGCGATGGCGTCCGTCGATGGTTCGGGGGCCTTGTCTGCGGCGTCGGCGCGCGGCAGCCAGCCATTGAGCGGCACGCCCACCAGCAGGTGCAATGCGGCCCAGCCCGCACACGCGCCGCGCCAACCCCACTGCGTCTCCATCCAGGCCGACAGCGGCCAGCCCACGGTGCTGGCGAACCCCGCGATCAGCGTGATGCCGGTGATGGCGCTGCGCGCGCCCTGGCCGTACAGCCGCACCAGCGTGGCAAACGCCGCCTCGTACAGGCCCGACCCCATGGCCACGCCCATCAGCACCCACGCGGCAAACAGGCCCACCGGGCCTTGCGCCAGGGCCATGCCCGCCAGAGCAGCTGCAAACAACAGGTTGGTGCCCATCAGCACCGGGCGGCCGCCATGGCGGTCAATGGCGCGACCCGCGAAAGGCCCGAGCAGCGCCGACACGATGAGCGCCACGGAAAACGCGGCGAACACCGTGGGGGTGGCCACACCCAGGTCGCGCGCCATGGGCGCGGCCAGCATGGCAGGCAGGTAGTAGGACGAGGCCCAGGCCAGCGTCTGGGCCGTGCCCAGGCGCGCCACGGTCCAGCGTTGCGAGGCGGCGCTCATGCCGCGCGGTGGGCCATGGCGGGGGCGCGCGAGGTTGCCTCAGACACGCTGGCCCTGCGCGTTGATGACGACTTCGCCATCCTCCTTGGTGAAGGCACCTTGCTGCGGTGCGGGCAGGATGTCCAGCACTTTCTCGGACGGGCGGCACAGCCGCGTGCCCAGGGGCGTGACCACGATGGGGCGGTTGATGAGGATGGGGTGCTGCAGCATCGCGTCGATGAGCTGCGCGTCGGTGACGCCCGGTGCGTCCAGTTGCAGCTCGGCGAAGATCGCCTCCTTGGTGCGCACGGCGTTGATCACCGGCTCGCCTGTCGCTGCAATCAGCGCCACCAGCGTGGCACGGTCGGGCGGGGTTTGGAGGTATTCGATGACCTCGGGCTCCATGCCGCTGTTGCGGATCATGGCGAGGGTGTTGCGGGACGTGCCGCACTTGGGGTTGTGATAGATCGTGATGGTGGTCATGGCGTGCTGGAAAGTACGGAAACAATGGGCGAAAGTTTGCCACTGCGCTGGGGCCAGCCCGGTAAATTTTCCAACGCGTTTAGCAGCCGCAGGCCCGCATCGCCCAGCGCTCCGTCGTTGTGCACCTCCAGGCTGGCCGCGCCCGGCGGCGGGCTGTAGGCCAGCGCGCGCTGCACCCGGGCCTCCACCTCTTCGCGCGTCTCGCGGCCGCGCGCCAGCAGACGTCCGCGCAGCACCTGCGGGCTGGCGGTGATGTGCACGGCCACCAGGTCCGGGAAGCGCGCCAGGGCCTCGGGCAGGTAGGCGCGCGAGCCATTGAGCAGCACCCAGTGGCCCTGCGCCAGCGGCGCCAGTTGCGCATGCCGCACGCCGTAGCCCAGGCCGTTGGCCTGCCAGTGCAGGGCAAATGCGTGGTCGCTGCACAGCGCAACAAACGTTTGGGGCGAAACGCTTTCATGCACTTCGCCGGCAGACGTCGCGGCACGGCTGATGGTGCGCTGCGCCCAGTGCACGGGGCAGGGCTGGGGCAGGTGGGCGCGCAGCCAGTCCAGCAGGCTGTCCTTGCCCGCACCCGAGGGGCCCATGCAGTAGACCAGCCGGCCCGCGGTCATGCGCCCATCTCCAGGTGATCCAGCAGCACAAAGTCGGCGCCGGGTGTGGGCTCTGCGAACAAGGCCAGGCTGTTGAACTTGAGGATGGGCAGGTCCGAGAAGAACTCCTGCGCGGCCTCGAACACCAGCGCCTGCGTCTGTGTGTCCACCTGCGCCAGGCTGCCGGTGAGCGACAGGTGAAAGCGGAACTCGTCCAGCACAAAGGGGTAGCCCCATTGCTGCAGCAGCGCGTCTTGCCGGGCAGTGAGCCCCACCGAGCGGCGCCGGGCGAGGTCGGCGTCGGACAAGGGAGCGGCCAAGGGCTGGAGCGCCGTCACGCAGGTGGCGGCGGTCTCCTGGATCTGCGCATTGGCGAGGTGCAACGCCGGGGGCACCAGTGCCAGAAAGTCGTCGATGCGTTGCACCTGCAGGGGCGGCAGCACAAAGGGTTGCAGCCCGCGCGCCACGGACTGCACGGCCTGGTGCAGCGTGATCCAGTCGGCGCCGGGCGCCAGCGCAAACGGCGCCTTGAGTGTGGCGTGCCAGCCGTAGCGGCGGGGCGCTGCGGTCAGGCGGTGCAGGTCGTCCGCCGCCACGCCGTCGATGGCGAGCTGCTGCAGCGGCTGCAGCAGCGCAGCGCAGCGCCCCAGCCAGTGGCTGCCGGCGAGCCAGCCCAGGCTGCCCGGGTTGGGTGCGAAATAGACCGCATAGCGGTGGTGGGTGGGTGGCATGTCAGGCGTGTTCATCGTGGTCAATGGTCAGTTTCACGCGGTCGCCCGCAAACCAGGCGCGGGCCCATTCGATGGGCTTGCCTGCCAGGTCCACGTTCAGGCTCTCTACCTGTAGCACGGGGCGTGAGGTGGGCTGGCGCAGCTGGGCAGCCACTTCGGCGCTGGGCAGCTCGGCGGTGATGCGGCTTTCGCGGCGCGTGTAGTCTGCAACGCCGTGGGCGGTGAAGCCGGCGGTGATGGAGCCCGTTTCGCGCACCACGGCCGCCAGGTTTTCAAATCGGGGCAGGGGAAAGTAGCGCTCGCTGATGTGCAGGGGCTGGCCCTCGGCGTCGCCCCGCACGCGCAGCGCCAGCAGCGGGCTGCGCGCGGGCACCTGCAGCGCCTTGGCCAGCGCCGCCGTGGCGCGCGTGGTCTGGGCCTGCAGCACCACCAGGCTGCCGCGCAGACCGGCCTGTGCCAGGCCCTGCTGGTGGCGCGTGCGCTTGCCCAGCACCAGGTCCACCGCAAAGTCTTCCACATAGGTGCCGCTGCCCTGTGTGATGCGCACCAGCCCCTGGCTGCACAGGCTGGCGAGCGAGCGGCGAATGGTGTGGCGGTTCACGCCGAACTGCTCGGCCAGCGCGTGTTCCGAGGGCAGTCGCTGGCCTGGCGGATAGACGCCGCTGCCGATGGCCTCGGCCAACTCGGCGGCAATGCGCGTCCAGAAGCTGTCGCGCGCAGGGCGCAGTGGTGGTGCTTGCGGGACCTGCAACGGGGTCGTGAGAGAGGTGGTGCTGGCTGTCATGAAACCTACATGCGCGCTCTTTAAGCTGGCGCCAGTTGTTCAATTTGTCTATACAACTTTCAGGGTACCACTTCCATGTTTCAAGCCTTTGACAACCCGGGGCCGGGCCGCCCCCTGGGCCGCGCGCAGTGGATGGCGCTGCTGGCCCGGGCGCCGCTGGGGCTGCTCGAATCTGCGTTGCACGAGCACGCCACGCGCCCCGCGCGCTGGCTGCGTGCACCAGAGACCGGCCTGATGATGGTGCAGGGCCGCGCCGGTGGCACGGGCGAGCGCTTCAACCTGGGCGAGGTTACCGTCACCCGCTGCGCGCTGCGCGTGGCCGACACATCGGACGCCGCCGAGGCCACTGTGGGCGTGGCCTACGTGCTGGGCCGGTCGCACCGCCAGGTGCAGCTGGCGGCCCTGGCCGATGCGCTGCTGCAAGACCCTGTTCAGCAACCGGTGCTGGACGCAGAACTGCTCGAACCCATCCGCAACCACCTGCGCAACGCCCAGGCCGAGCGCCAGGCGCGGGCCGCCAGCACCAAGGTGGACTTTTTCACCGTGGCGCGCGAGAGCGGTTCTGACAACGATGAGGACACCGAATGAGCACGCCCCCCTTGGCATCGCTGGGTGCCGGATTTTCGAATGAAGCCTTTGGCAGCCAGGCGGTATTCCGCTCGGTGCTGCAGGCACTGTCGCACCCTGGTCGGACGGTGGCGGTAGAACACGACGCGCAGGCTCCTGCCGTGGGGCATGCCGCATCGGCTGCCGTGCTGCTGGCGCTGCTCGACAGCGACTGCACGTTGTGGCTCTCCCCCAGACTGGCAAACAGCGATGCCGGTGCCTGGCTGCGCTTTCACACAGGCTGCACTCTGGTGGCCGACGCTGCGCAGGCTCGTTTTGTGTGGGTGGCGCAGGGTGATGCGCTGCCTGCCCTGAACCGTCTGGCCCTGGGTACCGACATCTACCCCGATCAGTCAGCGACTTGCGTGGTCGATGTATCGCGTGCCGCCACCACGGTGGACGCGAGTGATGCGTGGCACTTGCGTGGCCCCGGCATCCAGGAGGTGGCGGCCTTGCAGGTGGATGGTTTGCCCGACGACTTCGAGGCCCAGTGGGCGGCCAACCATGGGGTGTTTCCACGCGGAGTGGATCTGCTGCTGGCCACTGCAGACCACATCGTGGGCCTGCCACGCACCACGCTGGCGACGCGCAGCGCCGCAGCCCTTCAGGAGGCCTGAGCATGTACGTAGCCGTCAAAGGCGGAGAAGCCGCCATTCTCAACAGCTACCAGTTGCTGGCTCGCCAGCGCCGGGGCGATGCCGCACAGCCTGAACTCTCGGTAGCGCAGATCCGCCAGCAGCTCAAGCTGGCGGTGGACCGCGTCATGACCGAGGGATCGGTGTACGACTCCGAGCTTGCGGCCCTGGCCATCAAGCAGGCAGCAGGCGACCTGGTGGAAGCCATCTTTTTGCTGCGCGCCTACCGCGCCACGCTGCCACGCCTGGGCACCACCTGCGCGCTGGACACCAGCCGCATGGCGCTGGACCGCCGCATCTCCGCCACCTTCAAGGACCTGCCTGGTGGCCAGGTGCTGGGCCCCACCTACGACTACACGCAGCGCCTGCTGGACTTCAAGCTGCTAGCCGAAGGCACGGTGACGCCGCCTGCCGCTGCAGCAGCTGTGGTGTCGCCCAGCCCCACACCCCGTGTGGTGGACCTGCTCAACCAGGAAGGCCTGATCGAAACCCGCCCCG
>NZ_JBWKYJ010000042.1:0-40340 GCF_059423685.1 Acidovorax sp. GW460-11-11-14-LB4
GGCCGGGGCGGGAGCGGAGGTGCTGCCGTTCACGCGGAACAGCGCCACCACCTGGGTGAGCTTCATGGCTTGCTCGCGCAGGCTGTCTGCTGCTGCTGCCGACTGCTCCACCAGCGCTGAGTTCTGCTGGGTCATCTGGTCCAGTTGGTTCACGGCGGTGTTGACCTGGGCAATGCCCTGGCTCTGCTCCGATGTGGCCGAGCGGATTTCTCCAATGATGTCTGTCACGCGTTGAACGCTGTCCACGATCTCGGTCATGGTGGCGCCTGCATTGCCCACCAGTTGCGTGCCCGATGCCACCTTCTCCACGGAAGCGTCGATCAATGTCTTGATTTCCTTGGCGGCTGCAGCGCTGCGTTGTGCCAGGCTGCGTACTTCGCTGGCGACCACCGCGAAACCGCGACCCTGTTCACCTGCGCGCGCTGCCTCGACGGCGGCGTTGAGCGCCAGGATGTTGGTCTGGAACGCGATCCCGTCGATGACGCCGATGATGTCGCTGATCTTGTTGCTGCTGGCGTTGATATCCTGCATGGTGGATACCACGCGGGACACCACTTCCCCTCCGCGCGCCGCCACGGCAGCCGCTGAAGTTGCCATCTGGTTGGCGGTCTGCGCGGAGTCGGACGTCTGCTTCACGGTGCTGGTCAGCTCCTCCATGCTGCTGGCGGTGGTTTGCAGGTTGCTGGCCGTGTCTTCGGTGCGGTGGGCCAGGTCGTTGTTGCCCTGGGCAATTTCCCCCGACGCCGTAGCAATGCTGTCCGTGGCCGACCGTACCTCGGTCACCAGCTTGCGCAGCGAGGCCACCATGTGCGCCAAGCCATCGAGCATGGAGCCCGGTGGGGCGGCAGGGATCTGGGCATCCAGGTTGCCTTCGGCCACCTCGGACATGATGGCAATGGCGTGGGTGGGTTCGCCACCAATCTGGCGCAACACCGAGCGCGACACCAGCAGGCCGATCACCCCCACCGCCACAAACACCGCCACCACCAGTGCAAGGCTCGACCACAGGGCCTGGCGCAGCATGGCATCGACGTCGTCCGTATACAGCCCGGAGCCCACCATCCAGTTCCAGCCGTCCACTTTGACGATGTACTGCAGCTTGGGCACGGGTGTCTGCTGGCCGGGGCGCGCGAACATGGTGGGCACAAAGGCCTTGCCGTCCTTGCTGCTGCGCATGCCGTTGACCAGCAGGCCGATGATGTCCACGCCCGAACCATCCTTGACCTTGCCGAGCATGTCCTGCCCGTCCCACTCGGTCTTGAAGGGGTGCATCACGCCCACGCCCTCGGTGGTCCAGATGTAGAAATATTCGGTCTTGCCCTCGGGTCCGCCGTAGCGTGCAATGCGCAGGGCGTCCTTGGCAGCCTTCTGCGCGTCTTCCACCGACATGGCGCCACTCGCGGCCTTGGCCTGGTAACCGACCACGATGCTGTGTGCGGACTGGACGGCGGTGGTCAGCAGGTCCTTGCGGGACTCGGTGATCAGTCGCCGCTCCTGTAGGAGTGACAGGATGGCCATGATCAGCAGCGCCGTGAGCGCGGTGCCGATCATGAGCATGACTTTCATCTTGAAACTGAGTTTGCTCATGGGAGTCTCCTGTGGGGCGGGTGTCGTGCGTTCATGTTGTGGTTGTTAAGGCCCTGTGTACCAAATTGTGCGGCGAACCATGGGACCTGCACAGTAGGTGAAAACGCGGCGGTAGCTCTACGTACGCGTCGCTTTGAGGTGCGACAAGACCTCGGCACGTGCGGGGCGGTGCCGCAGAAACTAAAATGCGCAGATGCTCCAGCAACGCACCCTCAAGACCCTGACCCGCGCCGTAGGCGTGGGTCTGCACAGCGGCCAACGGGTCGAGTTGACCCTGCGGCCCGCGCAGCCGGACACAGGCATCGTGTTCCGGCGGGTGGATCTGCCGCAGCCGGTGGACATTCCCATCCGTGCCGAGGCTGTGACGGATACGAGGCTGGCGTCCACCATCGCAGTGGGCAATGCCAAGGTGCACACGGTGGAGCACCTGATGTCGGCCTGTGCGGGGCTGGGCATCGACAACCTGTACGTGGACATCACGGCCGAAGAGGTCCCCATCCTCGATGGGTCTTCGGCCTCGTTTGTGTTCCTGTTGCAAAGCGCCGGGGTGGAGCTGCAGAACGCACCCAAGCGCTTTATCCGCGTCACCCGGCCCGTGGAGGTGCGCGAGGGTGAGGGTGCCAACGCCAAGTGGGCGCGCCTCACGCCGTACCACGGCTACAAGCTCAGCTTCGAAATCGACTTTGACCACCCGGCGGTGGACTCCACTGGCCAGCGCGTCGAGTTTGACCTGGGGCAAGGCAACTACAGCCGCGACATTGCCCGCGCCCGCACCTTCGGCTTCACCCGCGATGTGGAGATGATGCGCTCCAACGGCCTGGCGCTGGGCGGCGGGCTGGACAACGCCATCGTGATGGACGACTACAAGGTGCTCAACAGCGACGGGCTGCGCTACGACGACGAGTTCGTGAAGCACAAGATCCTGGATGCCATGGGCGACCTGTACCTCATTGGCAAGCCCCTGCTGGCGGCCTACAGTGCGTTCCGCTCGGGCCACGCCATGAACAACCTCTTGCTGCGTGAGCTGCTGGCCCAGCGTGATGCCTGGGAGGTGGTCACGTTCGAGGACGAGCGCCAGGCTCCCACCGGCTTTGCGCAGCCTGCGCGCGCCTGGTAGGGCCCGCTTGCCATGTTGATCTTTCGCTGGCTGGCCATGCTGCTGCTCCTGGCGGCGGCCGTGTCGTTCGCGTTTTACGCGGGCACCGGGCAGCCGCGCTACAAGCGCCTGGGGCTAGTCATCCTCAAGTGGACAGTGATTGCCGCCGTCTTTTTCTTCGCGGTGATCCTCATCGGCCGCCTGGCCTGATGTATCTGTTGATTGGGGGGCTCTGCTGCCCCGTTTTTCCTCTGCCCTATACTCGCGCCTGCTCCGGGGTGTGCTGATGCGCTGAGATGCGAGAGGCCTGAAGAAATTCAGGCCAGCTTGCGAACCCGACGAACTTGATCCGGTTCATACCGGCGGAAGAAGAGCCGACCTCCTTGTCCCCGTGCCCGCACTCCCTGTGGGCACGCCTTGCCTCAGGTGCTGCCATGCGCAGCCACCCGAGGGGCGCACAGGTCCATTCCGGAGCAGACCCACCGCCACCGGAACCAGGAGACCTGCCCATGAACGCCCCCGATCCCCACGCCACACTGGCTGCCCCTGAAAAGTTCGCCGAGCTGCTCGCACGCACCCGCGAACCCTTCCCCGCATCCCGCAAGGCCTATATCCCCGGCCATCTGCACACAGACCTGCGCGTGCCCGTGCGCGACATCGCGCTAACCAACGGCGAGCTGGTCAGCGTGTATGACACCTCCGGCCCCTACACCGATCCCAACGCCGTGATCGACGTGCGCAAGGGCCTGGCCAGCGTGCGCGGTAGCTGGATCGCCGGCCGTGGCGATGTGGAGCACTACGAAGGCCGCGCCCCCGTAGCGCTGGACGACGGCCAAAAGAGCGAAGATGCCACCCGCCTCGCCCAGCTGCGCGCCGAGGCCGCCGCCTTGCAGCGCAAGCCCCTGCGCGCCAAGGCGGGTGCCAATGTCACGCAGATGCACTACGCCAAGAAGGGCATCATCACGCCCGAGATGGAATACGTCGCCATCCGCGAAAACGGCAAGCGTGAGTGGATGGAACAGTACATGGCCGACGCAGGCCGTGAAAAGCGCCTGATGGGCAACCCGATGGGCGCCAGCATCCCGCGCATCATCACCCCCGAATTTGTGCGCGACGAAGTGGCCCGGGGCCGCGCCATCATCCCCGCCAACATCAACCACCCCGAGGTGGAGCCGATGGCGATTGGCCGCAACTTCCTGGTCAAGATCAACGCCAACATCGGTAACTCGGCCGTCACCTCCAGCATCGAAGAAGAAGTAGAAAAGCTCGTCTGGGCGATCCGCTGGGGCGCCGACAACGTGATGGACCTGTCCACTGGCAAGAACATCCACACCACGCGCGACTGGATCGTGCGCAACAGCCCCGTGCCGATTGGCACCGTGCCGATCTACCAGGCGCTGGAAAAGGTGGGCGGCGTGGCCGAAGACCTGACCTGGGCGATCTTCCGCGACACGCTGATCGAGCAGGCCGAGCAGGGCGTGGACTACTTCACCATCCATGCGGGCGTGCGCCTGGCTTACATCCACCTCACGGCGCAGCGGCGCACGGGCATCGTCTCGCGCGGCGGCTCCATCATGGCCAAGTGGTGCATGGCGCACCACCGCGAGAGCTTTCTGTACGAGCATTTCGAGGACATCTGCGACATCATGAAGGCGTACGACGTGTCGTTCAGCCTGGGTGACGGCCTGCGGCCTGGCTGCGCGTCCGATGCCAACGACGAAGCGCAATTTGCCGAGCTGCACACCCTGGGCGAACTCACGCAAGTCGCCTGGAAGCACGACGTGCAGACCATGATCGAAGGCCCGGGCCATGTGCCCATGCACATGATCCAGGCCAACATGACCGAGCAGCTCAAGACCTGCCACGAAGCGCCGTTCTACACCCTGGGCCCGCTGACCATCGACATCGCCCCCGGCTACGACCACATTGCCTCGGCCATCGGCGCGGCCATGATCGGCTGGATGGGCACGGCCATGTTGTGCTACGTGACGCCCAAGGAGCACCTGGGACTGCCCGACCGCGACGACGTGAAGCAGGGGATCATTGCGTACAAGATCGCCGCCCACGCGGCTGATGTGGCCAAGGGCCACCCCGGCGCTCGCTCGCGCGACGATGCGCTCAGCCAGGCGCGCTTTGACTTTCGCTGGCAGGACCAGTTCAACCTGGGCCTGGACCCCGAAACGGCCAAGGAATACCACGACGAGACCCTGCCCAAGGACTCGGCCAAGGTGGCACATTTCTGCTCGATGTGTGGCCCCAAGTTCTGCTCGATGAAGATCACCCAGGAGGTGCGTGACTTCGCCGCCCAGAAGGGCGTGGCCGAGGCTGAAGCCCTGGCCCAGGGCATGCAGACCAAGGCGGCCGAGTTCCAGAAAGGCGGGGGCGAGCTGTACATCCCGCTCAAGCCCGTGTGACAGCCGCGCAATAAGCGCAGCTACTGGCCCCGAGGATTCCCTGAAACAGGGCCCCGGGGCCGTGCTTACCCTGTGCGATGGACCGCCTTGCCCGGCATATAGTCCCGCCCACCCCCGGCCCAGAAGGCGGGGGGTGTGTGTGGCACCAAATTTGCTATGCTGGACTGTCTGTTAAAAAATGTAAGGAAGAGCCATGAATGCTCTCGGCCGCTTCTCCATCCGCACGCGTCTCTACTTCGGAACCGTCTTTTCCCTGATCCTTCTGGTCGTCATTGGTGCCATGGGCTACGTGGCCCTGGACCGAACGCGCGGCACGCTGCAGGTGCTGTTTTCAGAACGCGTGCAGACGCTGACCGACATGTCCGAGCTGCGCACCACCCTGGGTGACCTGCGCCGGACCGAAAAAGACATCATCATCAACTTCAACAACTCGGTCGAGGTCTCTGCCCTGCGCGAGTCCTGGGCCAAAACCCTGACCTCCCTGCGCAAGCGCCTGGCCGATGTGCGGCAAGTGCAGTCGGGCGATGCCGAGTTTGTGGCCTCGATCGACAAATCGCTCGACGAGATCAAGCAGTACGAAACCGGCATCTCACCCATCTTCGAGAAGATCGAGGGCGCGCAGCTTGACGGCGCAGGGGGCGGCGCCTACGCCGACCGCCTGAAGGTCCACATGGAAGCCACCGACAAGCTGTTCTCCAGCCTGGCGGGTTCGGCTCGTGCGCAGATGGACGAGGCCCGCGCGGGTGTCGAATCGCGCACCTCCACCATGGCCGCACTGATTGGTGTGGGCCTGGTGCTGGCGCTGGCGGTGCTGATTCCGCTCACGTTCTTCAGCGTGCGCTCCATCACCAAGTCCCTCGGACAGGCCCAGGAGCTGGCCGAACGCATTGCCAGTGGCGATTTGTCGCGCGATGTGGCAGCCATGAACCAGGACGAAGTGGGCCAGCTGGTAGGCGCCATGGGCCGCATGCAGGACTCGTTGCGTGATCTGGTGCGCCAGGTGCAGGACGCGGCGGGCAACATCTCCACCGCCAGCTCCGAGATCGCCAGCGGCAACCATGACCTGAGCCACCGCACCGAGCAGACAGCGGCCAACCTGGAAGAGACCGCCTCGTCGATGGAGGTGCTGACCAGCACGGTGCAGCAAAGCGCCCAGGCCTCGCGCCAGGCCAGCGACTTTGCCTCGTCCGCCGCCGAAGTGGCTGCACGCGGCGGCGCCGTGGTGTCGCAGGTGGTGACCACCATGGACCAGATCACCACCAGCTCGCGCAAGATCGCCGACATCACGGGCGTGATCGATTCGATTGCGTTCCAGACCAACATCCTGGCGCTCAACGCGGCGGTGGAAGCCGCCCGTGCCGGTGAGCAGGGCCGTGGCTTTGCGGTGGTGGCCAGCGAGGTGCGCAACCTGGCGCAGCGCAGCGCCGAAGCGGCCAAGGAGATCAAGGGCCTGATCGGTTCGTCGGTGGAGCGGGTTGAAGACGGCTCGCGCCTGGTGAGCCAGGCCGGCCAGACCATGACCGAGATCGTGAGCAGCGTGCGGCGCGTGTCCGACATCATTGCGGAGATCACCGCTTCGTCGGCCGAGCAAAGCGACAACATCGGCCAGATCAGCCAGTCGGTCACGCAGCTCGACCAGATGACCCAGCAGAACGCGGCGCTGGTGGAGGAGTCCACCGCAGCGTCCGAGTCGCTGCGCGAGCAGGCGCACCACCTCAATAGCGCGGTCAGCCAGTTCAAGCTGCAGGATGGCGCGACGGCATCCCCGGCGTTTAGCACCTCGGCACCCGCAACGCCCGCCGCACCTGCGATGGCCCAGGTGGGGCGCCGGCCCGCGCTGCAGATCCGGTAGTTTGAAGTGTTTTTGGTTGGTAGCGCTAGTGCTTCATGCGCTAGCAGCTATCAAAAACGTAGCAAATCAGTCCCGCGTCACCCGCAGCACTTCTTCGCGGCTGGTGATGCCGGCGGCAATCAGGCGTTCGCCATCGTCCCGCATCAGCGCCATGCCACCCGCCAGCGCTGCGGTGCGGATGTCGGCCTCTGAGGCCTGGTTGTGGATCTGTGCCCGGATCGCGTCCGTGGTCACCAGCAACTCGAACACGCCCGTGCGGCCGGTGTAACCCGTCTGGCCGCAGTGCTCGCAGCCTGCGCCGTGGCAGTGGCTGCAGAACTTGCGCACCAGGCGCTGGGCCAGCACGCCCAGCAGCGACGACGACAGCAGGAACGGCTCCACGCCCATGTCCGTCAGTCGCGTGACCGCGCTGGCGGCGTCGTTGGTGTGCAGGGTGGCCAGCACCAGGTGACCCGTGAGCGAGGCCTGGATGGCGATCTGCGCGGTCTCGAAGTCGCGGATTTCGCCAATCATGATGATGTCCGGGTCCTGCCGCAGGATGGCGCGCAGGGCCTTGGCAAAGGTCAGCTCGATCTTGCTGTTGACCTGGGTCTGGCCCACGCCCGGCAGCTCGTATTCGATGGGGTCTTCCACCGTCATGATGTTGTTGCGCGTGGCGTCGAGCCGGCCCAGCGCCGCATACAGCGTGGTCGTCTTGCCCGAGCCCGTGGGGCCGGTGACCAGGATGATGCCGTGCGGCTGGCCGATCAGGCCCTCAAAGCGGCGCAGGGTGTCGCCCTGCATGCCCACGGCCTCCAGGCTGAGCTTGCTTTCACTCTTGTCCAGCAGGCGCAGCACAGCGCGCTCGCCGTGCGCGCTGGGCAGGGTGGAGACGCGCACGTCGATGGCGCGCGTGCCCAGGCGCAGGCTGATGCGGCCGTCCTGGGGCAGGCGTTTTTCGCTGATGTCCAGGTCGGCCATGATCTTCAGGCGCGAGATCAATGCGGCGTGCAGCGCGCGGTTGGGCTGCACCACTTCACGCAGCGTGCCATCCACGCGAAAGCGCACGCTGCTGTGGCGCTCGTAGGGCTCGATGTGGATATCGCTCGCGCCGTCGCGCGCGGCCTGCGTGAGCAGGGCGTTGAGCATGCGGATGATGGGCGCGTCGCCGGCTGATTCCAGCAAGTCCTCGACGGCCGGCAGCTCCTGCATCATGCGCGAGAGGTCGGCGTCGCTCTCGACCTCGCTCACCACGGTGGCGGCGCTCGATTCGCTGTGCGAATAGGCCGCGCTGATGCGCTGGGCCAGGGCCGGGGCATCGAGCGCAAGCAGTTGCTGCACCGGGTGCTTGCGCAGCACTTCGGACAGCGCGCCCGCGTCGGGGCTGGGGCCGTGCCACAGCACCAGCTGGTGGCCGTCGTCCTCCAGCAGCAGCTGGGCGGTGCGGGCAAAGGCGTAGGGCAGGGGGTGGCGCATGGGTGGCGGCTCTTCAGCGTGGCGAGGTCTCTGCGGGCAGGGGCGCCAGCGGCTGTGCAGGCACGGTGGCGGCGCCGGGATCTGTGCGTTGTGGCAGTGCGGGCAGGATGGGTGCGCCCGACACCGACTTCATCACCACGCTGGGCGCGGGCTGGGTGGTCTGCTGCAGCGCGCGGATGGCCTCGTAGCGGTCCATCATCAATGCGTCGCTGGTGGCGTTGTCGCGCACCACAATGGGGCGCAGGAAGACCATCAGGTTGGTCTTGTTGCGGGTGCGGTTCTCGCTGCGGAACAGGTTGCCCAGCACCGGGATGTCGCCCATCACCGGCACCTTGTCCTGGCCTTGCGAGTAGCTGTCTTCCAGCAGGCCGCCAATCACGATGATGCTGCCATCGTCCACCACCACATTCGACTCGATGGAGCGCTTGCTGGTGGTGGGGCCGTTGGCGTTGCTCAGCGTGGCGGTGTCGATCTTGGAGACCTCCTGGTAGATCGCCATCTTCACCGTGCCGTTCTCGCTGATCTGCGGACGCACCTTGAGCATGAGGCCCACGTCCTTGCGCTCCACCGTGGTGAACGGGTTCACCGTGCTGCTGCCGGTGCTGTTGGCGTACGAGCCGGTCACGAAGGGCACGTTGTTGCCGATGATGATGCGCGCCTCTTCGTTGTCCAGCGTCATCAGGTTGGGGGTGGAGAGCACGTTGGCATCGCCGCTGTTCTGCAGGAAGTTCGCCAGCGCGCCCAGGTAGTACTGGCCGTTGATGCGCGGTGCGAGCGCCAGGTTCAGGCCCTTGCCCAGCGAACTGGCCGCCGTCGCGATGGAGGTGGTGGAGCCCGAGGCCAGGGCGGCTGTCACGTTCAGGATGTTGGCACCGGCCGCGCCGGAGTTGGTGCCGATCACGCCCACGGTGCCATCGCCGTTTTTGCCCAGAATGCCCTGCCACTGAATGCCGAACTCGGCCACCTTGTTGGCAGAGACCTCGACGATCAGGCTCTCGACCAGCACCTGCGCGCGGCGGCCGTCGAGCTTGTCGATCACGTCGCGCAGCTGGCGGTACAGCGGCTCGGGCGCCGTGATGATGAGCGAGTTGGTGGTGGGGTCGGCCTGGATCTGACCGCCGGTGGAGGGCTGGTTGTTGTTGGTGCTGCTGGTGCCCATGGCGCTGGTGCTGGAGCCCAGGCCGCCGCCGGTGCTGCTGCTGCCGGACGAGCTGCCGTTGGTGGACAGCATGCCGCCGGTGCTCAGCCCCGTGCTGGGTGCGGGCGAGCTGGCACCGCCACCACTGCTGGCCGCACCGCCATTGCCGCCACCCATGGCCGCCATGGCAGCGCGCAGGGTGGTGGCCAGCTTGGTGGCGTCAGCGTTCTTGAGGTAGACCACATGGATGTTGCCGCTGGCCGCGCTGCTGCCCGGCGCTGGGGCCTGGTCCAGCTGGGCCACCAGGGCGCGCACCTGGGCCACGCGGGCCGGGTTGGCGGCACGCAGGATCAGCGAGTTGCTGCGCGGCTCGGCGATGAGGGTGGTCTTGAACGCGGTGTCGGCCTGGCCGGGCGCGGCCGCGGCTGCGGCACCCCCGTTGGCGCTGCCGCCGTCGATCAGGCGCGACACCAGCGGTGCCAGGTCGCTGGCAATCGCGTTCTTGAGCGGAATCACCTCCACATCGCTGGCGTTGGACACATCCATGGCCGCCACGATGCGCGCCAGGCGCTGCAGGTTGTCGGCATAGTCGGTGATCACCAGCGAGTTGTTGCCGGGGTTCACGTTGATGGTGTTGTTGGGGCTGATGAGCGGGCGCAGCACCGGCACCAGATTGGCAGCGTTTTCGAAGTTGAGCTTGAAGATCTGCGTGACGATTTGCCCGCCGCCGGGCGCGCTGCCCGCGTTGCCCTGCACCACGCTCACGCTGCCGCCCTGCAGCTTGGCGTCGGCCTCGGGCACCACCTTGTACAGGCCCGCCGCCTCCACCACCGTGAAGCCTTGCAGGCGCAGCGCGGCCAGGAACTGCTGGAACGCGGCGGCAGGCGTCACCGCGCGCTCGGTCACGAGGTTGAGCTGGCCTTTGACCCGTGGGTCCACCACCACGTTGCGGCCGGTGATGGTGGCCATGGTGCGGGCCACGGCCTCGATCTCGGCGTTGGCAAAGTTGAGCGTGACGGGTTCGCTGGGGCGCACGCTGCCGGTGCGGGTGTCCACCGCCGTTTGGGCGCCAATCTGGCCACTGGCGCAGGTAAATATTGCGCTGACTGCTATGGTTTTGAGAGTGAAGCGCAGGCGTGGAGCAAACAGGAAAGTCATAGATTCAACCCACGGTGATGATGGAGCGCGCGCCATTGCGCCGTCCGATGATGTTCAGAAGATTGGACAGTGCGGCCTCCCGCTCGGGGGTGGCGCTGGCCTCGCCCGCAAAGCGCAGGCGGTTGCCCACCCACTGGCCGCTGCCGCTCAGTTGCAGGGCCCCGTCGAGGGTGCTGAGGGCGAGTGTGGGCACCTCGCCACCCTGCAGTACCAGCCGGTAGCTGCCCATGGGGCGCAGGGTGGACAGGCGTGAGGACATGGCCCGCGCATCCATCTGGACCTGGCCCGACAGCACCATGCGGCCAGCGGCCCATTGCGCCGTCAGCGCGCGTGTCTGCAGTGCCAGCTGTCCCTGCGGCTGCAGGGTGTTCCAGGGGGTGCCCAGGCCCGCCAGCAAGGCCGCGGGCCACTGGCTCTGGCCGTCGGCCACAGTGATTTGCGGGCCGGCCCAGCGCAGGTGCACCTGGGCCCGCAGGGGCTCGGGCGTGCAGCAGCCTGCGTGCAGTTGGGCGCTTAGCCCGCCCCAGGTGGGGCGCAGCTGCCAGTCCACCCGGCCGGGCAGGGCGGCGCTGTCTTTGCTGGCATTGCCGCCGGTCAACACCAATTGGGCCGAGCCGGTCCATACCGTGCCCCTTGGCTGCAGCAACAGCACCTGTCCCTGGGTGGCGCGGGCCACGCCGCCGGCCAGCCAGTGCGCAGGCGCAAAGGCCACCACGGCGGGCAGCACGCCGACCAGCGCACCGGCCCATGCCCAGCCCCACGCCGTGCGGGGGGCGGAGCGGGGGGCAGGGCGTGTCGGACGGAGGTTGCGGGCCACGGGGGGAATGTATTGTTCAGGTCAGTCCGCGGGTCAGCGGGCCGGGGCGGTGGGCAGGGCCAGCACCACGGTGCCATCCCAGCGGGGCATGGCCACGGGCGCGCTGCCCAGGGTGATGGGCGCATTGCCGGTGGGCGCCGCAGCAGCAGGGGCTGCGCTGCGGGTCAGCCGCGCTTCCAGCGGCGTGGCGCGGGCGTTGCTGCGGGCTTGGGCCAGCCATTGGGCCAGCGCGTCGGCCGAAGCCCCTTTGAGCGTGACCGTGGCGCGGTCGCCCGCCACGTTGAGCTGTGCCGTGCTGCCCAGGCGCTGCGTGAGGGCGGTGCGCAGCGCACCCACGGCATCGCCGGGGCTGGTGGCGGGTGTGGCCTGCAGCTGCTGGGCCTCAGCCTGCAGGCTTTGCATGCGCTGCAGCTGGGCGTCGAGTGCGGCGTGCCGCGCGGGCGCAGCGCGCAAGGTTCCGAGTGCGGGGGCGACGGCCACCCACCACAGCAGGGCCAGCGCCACCACCGTGCCGGCGGCCAGCACCAGGTTCTGCTCGCGGGGCGCCAGGGCTTTCCAGCGGTCCTGGAGGGCGGAGGATCGGGTCATGGGCTCACCTCGGTGCGCAGCAACAGGCTGCCATCGTCCACGCGGGCGCGGTATCCGGCGGCTTGCAGGCGGCCGGATACCACAGATTCTTCATCGGGCGCCAGGGTCACGCCACGCAGGCGCAGCTCTCCGGGGGTGTATTCGATGCTGCTGGGCAGGCGGCCATCGGGCAAGGCCGTACCGGCCGCTGCCAGCAGGGGCTCCAGGTCGCGCGCCGACACGCTGCCGGCAGCCTGCCGCAGCTGGGCGAGTTCGCGCTCCATCTGCACCGGCGCATCGACCACCACCTGCACTTTGGGGAAGGTCTGGGTCAGGGTGTTGCGTACGCTGGCCTGCTTGGCAGTCAGCGCCTGCCGTTCTTGCCAGGCCCAGGCATTGAGCCCCACCAGGTGCGCCACCACCAGCACGCCCGCGCCCCAGCGGGCTGCACGCCACTGCGGGGCATACAGCGCCGCGCTCAGCGCGCTGCCCACTTTGCGCAGCGCGCGGGTGCTGCTGGTGCTGGACAGGTCGAACTGCGCCAGGTCCCAGTCGCCGCGGGCGGCATCGAGCGCGCGCTGGCTGGTGGTGTGCAGGGCAATGCGTTGGCCTTGCTGGCCCAGGGTGCGTTCGGCCAGCGCAGCCACGGCGGGCTCGGCGCGGACCGTGAGGGCTGGGTTGTCGCCGCTATCGGCGGCTGGCAAGCCGGCGCGTGCCAGGGTCAGGGCCATGGGGGTCAGCGGCAGCACCGCCACGCCTTGGTCGGCGCCATGGCCGGTGAGCACCACATAGGCCTCTTCGGGCGTGCCCAGTGCACACAGCTCGGGCTGGCCGCTGGCCGTGGGGCCCGGCGCAAATTCGGGCACCACGCGGGCCACGCGGCGGCCTGCGGCCTCCAGCGCCTGCAGGTGTTCGCGCAGCCAGGCGCGGTCGCACACGGCCACCCACACCGGTTCGCCAGCCTGCGCACGACTTTGTGCGCCGGGTTGCAGCGCAAAGTGCAGCTGGCTGGCATCGTCCAGCACGCGGTCTTCCAACAGGCCTTCCAGCACGGATCGCAGCCGGGGCGTCTGCTGGCCGGCACCCAGCGGCACACCGGCCGGAATGGTCACGCGCTGCCACGACAGCGCCCGTGCGGGCACCACGGCCACGACCTCGCCGCCGGGGCGGGTGGGCTCGGGCAGCAGGGCAGCGGGTGCGGTGGCGTGCTGGAGGGCGGAATGGCCGTCTGCCGTGAGCGTGTAGGCGTACTCGGAGGCAGGTCCCGGGCGGGCCGGCGGCAGGAAAAGGATCAGGGTGCTCATGGGCGGGTTTTGCGGGCCATTTTAGGGGGCGGGCGTGACGCAGCGGCGGTGTGGGTGGGCGCAGTGTGAGGGTTGTTACACCCTCAGCGCTGTGCCCCGGGCAGCAGTTGCGTGGTTTCCCGGTCGAAGGCGCCGCGTTCGCGCCACAGTGTGGTCACGTCGATGCCCTGTTTGCGCACCAAAGAGCGCTCGTCCACCATCGCATCGCCGAGCCGCAGGCGGCCCCGCACTTCAAAGTACGAAGAGGCCACGGCGTGGGCACTTTCGTTGATGTCGATGCTGGCGCCCACCAAGTCGCGCACGTCGCTGAGGGTGCGGAAGTGCCGCGCCTCGCGGGTCTGCACGATCTTCTGGGCCGTGGCGCTGTCCAGCCCGTCGATGGCGGCCATCAGCACGTTGATGTCGGCGGTGTTCAGGTTGACCGGGGTGCGCACAGGCAGCAGCGTCACATGCGGAGCGAGCGCCGTCACCGTGGCCGGGGTCAGGCCCAGCCACCCCAGCTGGGTCACGCTGGGTGGCAGCAGGGGGGCGGAGCCGCTGTCGGCACCCGCACCCGCCTGCGCCCGGCGCAGGCCGTCGACTAGCACGCTCAGCTGCTGTCCGGGCAGGCCCAGGCGCTCGAACAATCGGGTGAACTGCCGCAGCGCCACGGCCTGCACCTGCCCGCCCTCCGCGAGGTTAGTGATGTTCAGGCGGCCCTGCAGGTCGGTGATCTGGCCCGACAGGAAGGCCTCGGTGGTGTCGGTGCTGGCATCGTCCACCTGGGTCACATTCTTGTCGGCCGCGAGAAAGGTGGACAGCCGGGCCTCCTGCAGAGGGATGGCCCAGGGTTCGGCCAAGTGGTCGGCCCCGCCGGAGCGCCCATCCTCGCGCAGGATGAGCCGCGACCAGTCGAGCGCACCGACCAAAATCCAGGTGGACTGCACGTGGCCGCGCTCGGCCGTCTCGACCTCCACCGCGCGCCACTGCTGCCACATCGCGGCCGCCGCAAAGGTGGCGACCAGCGTGACAGTGAGCATGGCGGCGAGCAAGGCGGCGCCGTGCTCCTTGCGTCTGTGCCACTGGCACCGCCAACGCGCGAGCCGGTGGGTGCTCATGTCCTGCCTCCGCCCAGCACGGGGTTGACCCAGTCGCGCGTCAGCTGGCCTGCCAGCGCCTGGCCCGGGGGCAGGGTGATCTGCAGGCGAATGCCATCCGGAATGGCCGAGGTGCTGTCGCCCGACGGGGTGCCCGTGCTCGACTGCGGGTTAGACCACGCGCCGCCCCGGTAGTAGAAGATCTGCCAGCTGTCGAGCGGCAGCAGCGTCACCTCGTAGCGCCGCTCGGCGTCGCCCGGCGTACGCGCCCACTGGGCGGCCTGCTCCCAGGCCTGCCGCCAGTCGGCGCGGGTGCGCACTGGCGGCGACTGCCAGCGCAGCCACTGGCCCACGCCCTGGTTGTTGTTGCGGCGGGTCCAGGCCACCACCAGCGCACCCTCGTCGGGTACGGCGCTGCTGCGGCGGGTGAGGCGCAGCACCTGGCCGTCCCAGTCCAGCGGCGTGGTGTTGGCAACGGGCATCAGGGCGTCCAGGTCCGTACCCCACTGCCCCAGCGCAGCCTGCAGCACCAGCATCTCGTCTGCCCGCTGGCGCGTGGACTCCTGCGCCCGCACCATGCCATCGAGCCCGCGCCAGCTCAGGATGGCAATCAACGCCATGACGCTGATGGCGACCAGCAACTCGATGAGTGTGAAGCCGCGCGCGCCCCGGGTTTGCGCCACGGGTGCTGCGGTATCGCGAGGACGGCCCGCCATGGCTGCCTGGCAGTCAGCGTCCTCCTCCTCACTGAAAGGGGAGCGCGCGAAGAGGCTTGGTGGAGACATCACCATCAATACCGCCCAATGATGGTGGAGAGGCGCAGGATGGAGTTGTCCCCGTCCAGCACCTGCGCATCGATGCGCCGAAAACTCGGGTTGGGCGTAGGCCGCACGATGGTCACCACCTGCAGCTGGCGCCCGGCCTGCTCGCAGGTCAGGTTGCTGTCACCCACACTGGGCATCTGGCGCGAGAGCCGGGCCTTGACCAGCTCGTTCTCCGCGCACAGCTGCGCGAGCACGATGTCGGACTGCCGCAGGGCGTTGCGCGTGAGCGCCGTCGTGGCCTGCAGTCCCGCCATGAGGGCAATGGCCACGATGGCCAGCGCCACCAGCACTTCCACCAGCGTGAAACCCCGGTGGCCGATGAGAGGGCGGCGCATCCTCACTGCACCGCATCCACGGAAAACGGGCGCACGCCGTCGGTGGCAATGCGCAGGGTGCGGTCGGGGGAGGATTGGTGGGTGATCAGCACCTGCTGCGGGCCGATCAGGGGCTCGGGGCCCAGTAGCAGCACTGCCGGCCCGCGCACCACGGTGCCAGGGTCCAGCCACTGGTTGGGCAGGGCGGCCTGTGCGCTGCGCGGCAGCCCTTCAAAGCGGAAGCCCCCCGGCAGCGCGTGCCAGCGCACGGGGATGCCCCCTGCGCGGGACTGTGCACGCGCGGATTCGAGCAGCGCCGCCAGCCGTGCGGCTTCCCGCTCCAGCTGCGTCTGTCCGCCATCGCGCATCGCCAGCCCCACGCCCGCCGTGGCCAGCGCCATGATGCTGATGACCACCAGCAGCTCCAGGAGGGTGAATCCGCGCGAGCGGTTCATGAAGCTGCGCGATGGGCGGTCGCAACGGTGACGGCGCATCCACCAGGCGCACGGCCGCAGCGCCGGGCCGCCCCAAGCAAGGCCCGGCCCCATGCACCAGCGAAGCGCGGGGCGAGCCTGCTGTGGGGAGCAGGGAGTGACACGCCAGTGCACGACCGTGGGGACCACATCTCTTTACTGCCAGCTGCCAATATCGGCGTCCTTGCCTTCGCCGCCCGACTGGCCATCGGCGCCGAACGACATCACGTCGATCTCGCCCTTGATGCCGGGGTTGAGGTATTGGTAAGGGCGGCCCCAGGGGTCGTTGGGCAGCTTTTCCAGGTACAGCTTCCAGTTGCCGGGTACGGGGCCCGCAGTGGGCTTGATGACCAGCGACTGCAGGCCCTGCTCGGCCGTGGGGTAGCGCTGGTTGTCCAGGCGGTAGAGCTTGAGCGCCTGCATGATGTTGGTGATGTCGGTGCGGGCGGCCGTCACGCGGGCATCGTCGGCACGTTCGAGCACGTTGGGCACGATCAGCGCGGCCAGCACGCCGATGATCACCAGAACCACCATCAGCTCGATGAGGGTGAAACCACGGGCCACGGACTTGGCAACGCGGCGGGGGGCGGAACGCACGAGGAGGGAGAAAGAAGTGTTCACTGCTGGCGGTCTCTCGGATGGTCGAATCGCGTGAATCATAATCCCCGCATGGTGACCAATACGTATAGCAAATGGGGCGTCCGCCTGGGGACTCTGGTGCTCTGGGCAGCAGCCGGCGCCAGTGTGGTCTATTGGGGGCTGCGCCTGTCGGCGCCTTCGTCCGCTTCCTCCGCCCCGGCAGTGGCGCCCGCCCCGGTGGCCATGGACGCGCAGGCGCTGGCGCGTTTGCTGGGTGCTGCGCCTGCAGCCCCTGGCGTGGCAGCGCCGGTGGCACCCACCGCGAGCCGGTTCACGCTGATCGGGGTGCTGTCGGGGCGCAGCAGCGGCGGCGGTGCGGCACTGATTGCCGTGGACGGCAAGCCCGCCAAGCCCTTCCGTGTGGGCGCTGCGGTGGACGAAGGCCTGGTGTTGCAGGCCCTGGGCCCCCGCCAGGCGCAACTGGGGACCAGCATGGGCGGACCCGCTACGGTGACGCTGGACATGCCGCTCAAGAACTAGACCCCTGCTGGCCTACAGCTTCAGGCCAGTTCCCTGATTTCCCATTCCCCCCAGCCCGGTGCCGCCACCGGCCAGTCCTCTGAGCGGGGCAGGGCGCTCTCACCCCGCTCCTGCAACCAGGCCACGCAGCGGGCCACTCCGGCGTGGGTGATCCACACCACCTCCTTCACGCCCTGTTCAGTGCGCCACGCCTGGGCGGTCTGCAGGGCTGCTGCCACGCGGTGCAGCATGTGGGCTAGGCTTTCGCCCCCGCCGGGTGTGTGGGTGGCGAACCCGGCCACCCAGATGTCGATGGCACTTTTGCCGATGGCGTCCCAGTTTTGCCCTTCCCAGCGGCCGAAGTCCATCTCGCGCAGCCGGGCGTCGGGAGTGAAGGTCAAATCCGGTCTGAGCGCTTGTAATTCATGCGCCAGAAGCTCACATCTTTGTAGCGTGGAATACGCCACGCACGCAGCGCGTCCCCCCGGGGGCAGGGCCGTTGCCAAGCGCTCTGCCGCAGCGCGGGTGGCCTGCGCGTCGGCCGGCACGTCCCACGCGCCGTAGCAAGTGCCTGGGGGAACCAGCGGGGCTGCATGGCGCACCAGCCACAGGCGGCTGCGGGTGGAGGCAGGGGGGGGCGTCATAGCCATCGCAGTGCGATGGCCACGCCCAGGTAGAACCCGATCTCGCTCACCTGCTGCGTGGCGCCCAGGCAGTCGCCGGTGAAGCCTTGCAGCCGTCGGGCGAACCAGCGCGCCATCCAGCCCGCGCAGAGCGCGCTGAGAGCGATGGGTGCTACCAAAAAGAGAGCTGTCTGGGCATATCCGACTATCGCAAGGGGCGGAAAACACCATAAAAGTGCCGCAACCAGTGCCTGGCCGGAGATCTGGTCGGCCAGCGGCTTGCTTTTGGAGCGCGCCGTATCACCCACATGCGGCAGGTTGCGCACGATGAGCAGGGGCCAAAAGCGCGACAACACGTGCGCGCCGACCAGGGCCGCCAGTGCCACCGGCAGGCTGTGCGCCCCCAGCAGCGCCAGCAGGCTGAGCTTGGCCAGCAGCGCCAGCACCAGCGCCATGGCCCCGAAGGCGCCGATGCGCGAGTCCTTCATGATGTCCAGCGCGCGTTCGCGGTCGTAGCTGCCGCCCAGCCCGTCGGCCACATCGGCCAGGCCGTCTTCGTGAAAGCCGCCGGTCATCAGCACCGTGGCCATGGTGCAGAACACGGCGGCCACGGCCGGGGCCAGCGGGTTGGGCGCCAGCGCCCAGTGCAGCGCGGCGTACACGGCCGTGGACAGCAGCGCCGCCAGCCAGCCGATGCCCGGAAAGTGCGCCGCGCTGGCCCGTAGCATGGCCGGGCTGTAGCCCACCCACTGCGCCAGCCGACCGGTGACGGGAATGCGGGTGAAGAACTGCACGGCCAGCAGGTAGTGGCGCAGGGCTTGCATGGTGTGCAGCTGGTGCTCGATGCTTCTGATTTGATAGCCGTCAAGGCATGTTCAACTCGCGCTTGCAGCCATTTTGGGCATTATTTGGAGCGCAGGAACAGGCGGTAGGCCGGGTTCAGCGTTTCTTCCACATAGGGGTAGCCCAGCGTGGCCAGGAAGGCATCGAAGGCCGCCTTGTCCTCGGGCGGCACCTGCATGCCCACCAGGATGCGGCCATAGTCCGCGCCCTGGTTGCGGTAGTGGAACAGGCTGATGTTCCAGGTCGGCTGCATCAGGCTCAAAAATTTGAGCAGCGCACCGGGCCGCTCGGGGAAGGTGAAGCGCATCAGGCGCTCGTCCTGCGCCAGCGCCGAGTGCCCGCCCACCAGGTGGCGCAGGTGTTCCTTGGCCAGCTCGTCGTGCGTCAGGTCCAGCGCCTCGAAACCGTGGCGGTTGAAGTTCTTGGCGATCTTTTCCGATTCGCCCTTGCCGTTGGTGGTCAGGCCCACGAACACATGGGCGCGGGCGGCGTCGCTGATGCGGTAGTTGAATTCGGTCACGTTGCGCGGGCCGCCGGGCAGGCCGCCCACCACCTCGCAGAAGCGGCGGAAGCTACCGCGCTCTTCCGGAATGGTGACAGCGAGCAGCGCCTCGCGCTCCTCGCCCACCTCGGCCCGCTCGGCCACAAAGCGCAGCCGGTCGAAGTTCATGTTGGCGCCGCACAGGATGGCCGCGTAGGTCTCGCCCTTGGTCTTGCGCTGGGCCACGTACTGCTTGATGGCGGCCACGGCCAGGGCACCGGCGGGCTCGACGATGCTGCGCGTGTCCACAAAGATGTCCTTGATGGCGGCGCAGACGGCGTCGGTGTCGACGGTGATGTAGTCATCCACCAGGCCCTGTGCCACGCGGAAGGTTTCCTCGCCCACCAGCTTCACGGCCGTGCCGTCGGAGAACAGGCCCACATCGGCCAGCGTCACGCGCTCATGGGCCTGCACCGACTGGATCATGGCGTCCGAGTCGTTCATCTGCACCCCGATCACCTTGATCTCGGGGCGCACGGCCTTGATGTAGTTGGCCACACCCGAGATGAGTCCGCCGCCGCCAATGGCCACGAACACGGCGTCGAGCTGGTTGCTGCCCAGGCTTTGCAGCTGGCGCAGGATCTCCATGGCGATGGTGCCCTGGCCAGCAATCACGTCCGGGTCGTCGAACGGGTGAACGAAGGTCAGGCCCTGTTCCTTTTCCAGCTGGACGGAATGGCCGTAGGCGTCGGAATAGCTCTCGCCAAACAGCACGACCTCGCCACCGAGCGTCTTCACGGCATCAATCTTGAGCTGCGGCGTGGTGGTGGGCATCACGATCACGGCGCGCGTGCCCAGTCGGTGGGCGCTCATGGCCACGCCCTGGGCGTGGTTGCCGGCCGAGGCGCAGATCACCCCGCGCTGCAGCTGCTCGGGCGTGAGGTGCGCCATCTTGTTGTAAGCGCCCCGCAGCTTGAAGCTGAACACGGGCTGCTGGTCTTCGCGCTTCAGGAGTACCTTGTTGTGCAGGCGGCGGCTGAGGTTCTTGGCGGGCTCCAGCGCCGACTCCACCGCCACGTCGTACACGCGGGCAGTCAGGATTTTCTTGAGGTAGTCGGCGGGGGTGAGGTGCTGGGTCATGGCAGGTGCAGGAGGAGAGCCCCACCGGCGCAGGGCAGCGGGCGGGGGCCCACATCATAGGGCGTCGCCCTGGCGAGGGGCCGAGGCATCCCGGACGGCAGTCTGCCGTGGGACGGTGCGAGCGGGCAAAAAAAAGCCCCGGGCCGTGAGGCCTGGGGCTAATCCATCCTTTGAGGAGATGGAGGAGACAATCGGTGCGAGGCAAGTGCCGGGTTCCGGGCTTCTTGCCGCCTGCCGGTTCCTTTCTGTTCGAAAGCGGCAGCGCATGGGCGAAGTTTAGCGCGAGTCTTGTTGCGATGCAGCAAAATTCGCATCAAATTCTTTTCGTTTCGGTTTTCCGTGCGAAAAAAACCACGTGTCACACAGGAGAAACACAAATGGAATGCACAGTCAGTTGGACCGGCGGGGCGGGAACCCGTTCTGGCATGGGTTTTGTGGCCGAGACCGGCAGCGGGCATGTTTTGACCATGGACGGCGCCCCCGATGCCGCCAACCCGGCCAACGGAGGCCAGAACCTAGCGCCCCGGCCCATGGAGACCGTGCTGGCGGGCACGGGCGGGTGCACCGCCTATGACGTGGTGCTGATCCTCAAGCGCGGCCGCCATGACGTGCGCGGCTGCAGCGTCAAGTTGACGACGGAACGTGCGCAGACCGACCCGAAGGTGTTCACCAAGATCCACATGCACTTCACCGTCACGGGCAAGGGCATTCCCCCGGCCGCCGTGGAGCGTGCGATTGCCATGAGCCATGACAAGTACTGCTCGGCCAGCATCATGCTGGGCAAGACAGCCGAAATCACCACCGGCTTCGAAGTGCTGGAGGCCTGAGGGGGCCGCGTGTAGTGGTCTGGACTGCCAAGCTGAGCGGGTTGCGGCGCGTATGTTTTGGTGCGCCTGCTGCCTGCGTGAGCCAGCTTGGGGTTCAAAGATAGTGCGCCGTGGTGGTCATGACCTTGGCGGCGCCCTTCATGGCCAAGCGCACCGGGGCGGGCAATTCCAGCGCTCCGGCGGCGCGCGCCTGGTCTGCGTGCCGCTCCTCGTCCTGCTTCATCCGCGCGACCACGGCCCTTGACGCCTGGTCTTGCTCGGGAAGCCTGTCGAGGTGGCTTTGCAGATGCGCGGCCACCTGGGTTTCCGTCTCCACCACAAAACCCAGGTTGGCCCGGTCGCTGACCTTGGCAGCCACCAGCCCAAGCGCAAAAGCCCCTGCGAACCACAGAGGGTTGAGCAGGCTGGGGCGTGCGCCTAGTGCGTCCAGGCGCTGTTGTGTCCATGCCAAATGGTCGGTCTCTTCGCGCGCCGCTGCCTGCAGGTGGTCTCGCAGGGCGGGGTCACGGGTGACAGCCGCCTGCGCACTGTAGAGTGCCTGGGCGCACACTTCCCCCACATGGTTCACGCGCATCAGGGCTCCCGCCAGCTTTTTCTGCGCAGGATCCAGCGACGCCTCGGGCACACCGTGTGCCGGTGTCTGTTCGGAAGCGCGGGGTTGGGCAAACAGTGTGCGCAGCGCGTTGTCTGCGGCAGTCAAAAAAGCGTCCATGGAAAGCTCTCGGATGGCAATGGCGTCGAAACACAAATTGCACTTGGATACAAAAAACCGCAAGGCAAGGCACAGGAGTTGCATGCAGCAATCGTGATTTTGCCCGTGCGCACTGAAATGTTGCAACACTGCAACGAATTTCCCCTTTCGGGGCGATTGTGGGTGAATTCCTTTGCGAAACCCGGCCGGGTCTGGTGCAATAAGAGCAACTTCCCCACCAGGAGGTTGGCCCGGGAAACCGGCGGGACTGTGCAGGTGCTTTCACCATAGACCCCCCGTACCGGAGCCCGATGTTTAACCTTGGAGTAACTCGCAATGAAAAAATCCCTGATTGCCCTGGCTGTGCTGGCTGCTTCCGGCGCTGCAATGGCTCAATCTTCCGTGACCCTGTTCGGCGTGGTTGATGCAACCTACGCTTACGGTTCCGGCAGCGTCTCTAACAAGTCGCAACTGACGAACTCCGGCTACAACAGCAGCCGTCTGGGTTTCCGCGGCGTTGAAGACCTGGGTGGCGGCATGTCCGCTTCGTTCTGGCTCGAAGCTGGTCTGAACAACGACAACGGTACCGGCGGCGTTACCAACACCAACAACCAAGCAGCTACCAGCACTGGCGGTGGCTTGGTGTTCAACCGTCGTTCGACGGTGAGCCTGAACGGCGGCTTCGGTGAAGTGCGTCTGGGCCGTGACTACACCCCCCAATTCTGGAACCTGACCGTGTTCGATCCGTTCGGCACGAACGGCGTGGGCACCACCCAAACCCTGAACTCCAGCCTGGGCGGCCCTACCACCATCCGCGCTTCGAACTCCATCGGCTACTTCCTGCCTGGCAACCTGGGCGGTTTCTACGGCCAAGCCCAGTACTACATGGGTGAGAACAACAGCAACGCTGCCAACAAGAAGGACGGCAACGGCCTGGCACTGCGCGCTGGTTACGCTAACGGCCCCATCAACGCCGCTATCGCTTTCTCCGAAACTAAGTTCCTGACGGGCAACATCAAGGCTGTGAACCTGGGCGGTCAATACGACCTGGGCATGGCTAAGATCATGGCTCACTACAACCAAGACAAGATCAGCGGCGGCAACGACGGCAAGGGCTTCCTGATCGGTGGTCTGATCCCCGTGGGCGCTGGCGAAGTTCGTCTGGCCTACTCCACCTACAAGATCGACACCGTTGGTGCTGATCCCCGTACGAACAAGCTGGCTCTGGGCTACGTGCACAATCTGTCCAAGCGCACTGCTCTGTACGCAACGTACGCTCACCTGACCAACAAGAACGGTGCTGCACAAGCTCTGAACGGCGCTGTGACTGGTGTGAACAGCAACTCCAACGGTTACGACTTCGGTATCCGTCACAGCTTCTAATATCGTCAGCTGGCTTTGGCCAGTTGTTGATACAAAAGCCTAAAAGCCGCCTTCGGGCGGCTTTTTCATTTCTCGAACTGTTTGCGTGAGTCTGTGCGTCGCTTGCGACTGCCTGTGTATCGACTTGGGTGATCCAAATCGGTCTCGTGGCTCACGTGCTGAACCATGACTGCTCATGCGGGCCGATGAGATTCGTGGTGTGGCTGATTGCCGCGCGCCGAGCGCTCCCGTCGAGACGGATAGAAGACCAAGTGGCTGGTAAGGCTCGACTACAGTGCTTCTGACTCGGTTTGCTGATGGGCGAAGCGATATCGCGACCTCGAGCGGTGGTAGGGGCCCACGGGGACAAGGGCAAAAAAGTTTTAGCTGGCACCAACCTTGCATGACGAAAGCGTTGCCAGCGCAGTTATAGGCCCTTCATAGCATCGGGGATTCAGGGATTTCCCGTTGGCTATAGAGCAACCTTTACTGCATAGTAAAACTTTTAATCAAGAGGGTTCCATGAAACTCAACCACAGTCTTTTGTCGGTGGCTGCTGCTGCCGCGCTGCTGTTTGCGCCGTCATTGCAGGCCAAGCCTTTCAAATGGGCCAGTCAGGGAGAAATCGCGACCTGGGACATTCACTCCCAAAATAATGCGCTGCAAAACGGCCTTCATGCCAACGTGTATGAAAGCCTGGTGTACTACAACAGCAAGACGTTCGATGTGGAGCCCGTGTTGGCGACCGCCTGGAAGGAGATCAGCCCCACGCAGGTGCGCTTCACGCTGCGTCAGGGCGTGAAGTTCCATGATGGTTCGCCGCTGACCACCGACGATGCGGTGTACTCCATCCAGCGGGCCATGGCCAAAACGTCTAACTTCACCCCCTACGTACAGGGCATCAGCAGAGTGGTGAAGGTGGATGCGCAGAACTTTGACGTCATCCTGTCTTCGCCCAATCCGGTTCTGCTGCGTCAGATGACCGAGTTGCGCATCATGAGCAAGGCCTGGGCGGAAAAGAACAAGTCGGTAGAGCCCAAAGACATCAAGGGCACTGACGAAAACTTTGCCCACCGCAACGCCATGGGCACAGGCCCTTACACCCTGGAGTCGTGGCAGCCTGATGTGAAGATGGTGTTCAAGCGCAACCCCAACTGGTGGGGCAAGATGGACGGCAATGTGACCGAGATCGTCTACACGCCCATCAAGTCCGCAGCCACACGCATTGCTGCACTGTTGTCGGGTGAAGTGGATCTGGTGCTCGACCCGTCACCCCAGGATCTGGGTCGCTTGCGCGCCAGCCCTGACTTGAAGGTGATTGATGGTGTGGAGAACCGCACAATTTTCCTCGGCATGGACCAGTTCCGGGAAGAGCTGCCGGGCTCGAACATCAAGGGCAAGAACCCGCTCAAGGATGTGCGGGTGCGCAAGGCCCTCTATCAGGCGATTGATGCAGAAACCATCTCGCGCAACATCATGCGCGGCCTGGGCAAGCCCACCGGCACCATCGTTGCGCCGCAAGTGGCTGGCTACACTGAGGCCGTCGGCAAGCGCTTCCCATACAGCGTGGATGCATCCAAGAAGCTGTTGGCCGAGGCGGGTTACCCCGATGGCTTTGAAGTGGATTTCGCCTGCCCTAACAACCGCTACATCAACGACGAAGCCATCTGCCAGGCTGTGACGGCCATGTGGGCGCGCGTGGGGGTGAAGGCCAAGCTGCGCACGCTGCCGCTGGTCAACTACTTCCCGATGATCCAGCGCTACGAAGCCAGCATCTACATGCTAGGCTGGGGCGTGCCGACATTCGACGCGCTGTACAGCCTGCAATCGCTGGTGCGCACCGTGGGCCAGGGCGGTGACGGCAACTACAACGTGGGTCGCTACAGCAACCAGCGCATGGACTATCTGGTGGACCGCATCAAGGCCGAGACCGATGCGCCTGTTCGCGCTCGCATGCTGACCGAGGCGCTGCAACTGTCCAACGACACCGTGTCCCACATTCCTCTGCATGACCAAGTGATCCCATGGGCCATGAAGAAGAACATCGAACTGGTGCACCGTGCTGATAACCGCGTGGACATGCGCACGGTCAAGGTGAACTGATTTATTCTTGACGCACTGAAAGCAAGGGCCGTGCGGCCCTTGCTTTCTTTGGTATATCTGACGATGTATTGACCCGCAGTGCCTCAGCCACCAAAAGTGGCGGCGGCACTTCCATCGAACACTCACTCGACTCTCTGATGCTTGCCTTTATTTTGCGCCGCCTGATACAGGCTGTGATTGTCATGGTCACGGTGGCCTTCATCTCCTTCATGCTGTTCCAGTACGTGGGAGACCCCGTGGTGTTCCTGCTGGGCCAGGACGCCACTCCCGAGCAGATCCGCGAGTTGCGCAGCGCCCTCGGCTTGGACAAATCCTTCTTTGTGCAGTTCTGGCACTTTCTGGTGAATGCAGCGCAGGGTGAGTTTGGACTGAGCCTGCGCCAGGGGGCCAAGGTGTCGCGCCTGATTGCCGAGCGCTTCCCGGCCACTCTCGAGTTGGCGCTGGTAGCGGCCCTCCTCGCGCTGGTCATTGGTGTGCCGATGGGCGTGTATGCCGCCCTCAAGCGCGGCACCTTCACCAGCCAGCTGTTCATGACACTGTCCCTGCTGGGAGTGTCCCTGCCCACCTTCCTGATCGGCATCTTGTTGATTTTGGTGTTTGCCGTACACCTGGGGTGGTTCCCCAGCTTTGGTCGGGGTGAGGTCGTGCAGCTGGGCTGGTGGAGCACCGGCTTGCTCAAGGCCAAGGGCTGGCACCACATCACCCTGCCTGCGATCACGCTGGCCATCTTCCAGCTCACGCTGATCATGCGGCTGGTGCGGGCCGAAATGTTGGAGGTGCTGCGCACCGACTACATCAAGTTCGCCCGGGCTCGTGGCCTGTCCAATCGGGCCATCCATTTTGGCCACGCCCTCAAGAACACTCTCGTGCCCGTGCTGACCATCACAGGTCTGCAACTGGGTGGCCTGATCGCCTTTGCCATCATTACCGAGACGGTGTTCCAGTGGCCAGGCATGGGCCTGCTGTTCATCCAGGCTGTGACCTTCGCTGACATTCCCGTGATGGCCGCTTACCTGTGCCTGATTGCGTTGATCTTTGTGGTGATCAACCTGGTGGTGGACCTGCTGTACTTCGCGGTCGATCCTCGACTGCGCGTTGGCAAGGCAGGAGGCCACTGATGCAAGGCCCCCGTTTGAAAGCTGGTGGCCGCGCCTTCGCTCACATAGCGCAGTACCACCCTGAGTTGACGGCACTGCGGCGTGACCTGCATGCCCATCCGGAGCTGGGTTTCGAAGAGATCTACACCAGCAAACGCGTCAAGGAAGCGCTGAAGCTCTGCGGTGTGGATGAGATCCACGAGGGCATCGGGCGCACGGGTGTGGTGGGCGTCATTCGTGGGCGCAGCAGCGCCAGCGGTAGCATGGTGGGCCTGCGCGCCGACATGGATGCCCTGCCGCTGACCGAGCACAACGACTTCGCCTGGAAGTCCTGCAAGCAGGGCCTCATGCACGGCTGCGGCCATGACGGCCACACCGCCATGCTGATTGGCGCTGCGCGCTATCTGGCCGAAACCCGCAACTTCGATGGCACCGCCGTGCTGGTGTTCCAGCCGGGCGAAGAAGGCTTTGCCGGTGCCCGCGTGATGATGGAAGACGGGTTGTTTGACCGCTTCCCCGTGCAGTCCATCTTCGCCATGCACAACTGGCCCGCAATGAAGCCCGGCACCGTGGGGATCAATGCCGGTCCGATGATGGCAGCCGCCGACCGTTTCACGGTCGAGATCACTGGGCGTGGCGGCCACGGCGCGCACGCCTACCAGACGGTGGACGTTGTGCTGGTCGCGGCCCACATCATCACCGCAGCGCAGAGCATCGTTTCGCGCAATGTGCGGCCCATCGACAGTGCGGTGGTCAGCCTCTGCGCGATGCAAGCAGGCGACCTGGGTGCCTTCAGCGTGCTGCCCGGCACGGCCACGCTGGTGGGCACCGTGCGCACCTTCGACCCGCTGGTGCAGGAGATGGTGGAAAAGCGCCTCAAGGAGTTGTGCAGCGCCATTGCGCTCGGCTTCGGTGCCACGGCCACGGTGCACTACGAACGCATCTACCCCGCCACCATCAACAGCGAAAGCGAAGCAATCTTTGCGGGCGATGTGGCCGAGTCGCTGCTGGGGGCCGACCACGTGGTGCGCGACCTGGAGCCCAGCATGGGCGCTGAAGACTTCTCTTTCATGCTGCAGAACAAGCCGGGGGCCTATCTGCGCATTGGCCAGGGCACAGGATCGAGCGGCAGCGCCTTGCACAACAGTCGGTATGACTTTAACGATGACATCCTGCCGCTGGGCGCTGCGCTGCACGCCAGCCTGATCGAGCAGGCCATGCCGCTGCCCGCGCTCTGATCAGGCGCGGGCGTCTGACTTCTCCACGCACACACCGCTCACCCACCGGAAGTCTTCGTACCCTTCCATCCCACCCTTTCACTACCAGGAGATTTCCATGAAATTCCAGAAAAAAGTCGCTGTGACCGCTCTCTTCGCTGCGCTGGCTGCGACGAGTTTGGTAGCTCAGGCACAGACCGTTCGCATCGCCAACCAGGGCGATGCCCTGTCGATGGACCCGCACTCACTCAACGAGTCGCTGCAGCTGAGCGTAACCAGCAACGTTTACGAACCGCTGGTGGGCCGCAACAAGGACCTGAGCCTTGCGCCCGCATTGGCTACCAGCTGGAAGCAGATTGCCCCCACCGTGTGGCGCTTCGAACTGCGCAAGGGTGTGCAATTCCACGACGGCACGCCGTTCACGGCCGACGATGTGGTGTTCAGCTTCGCCCGCATGAAGGGCGATGGCTCTGACATGAAGGCCACCAACAGCGACATCAAGCAGGTGCGCAAGATCGACGACCACACGGTCGAGATCGACACCATGGCTCCCCAGCCCATCCTCCCGGACGTGATCACCACGTCCTACATCATGAGCAAGAAGTGGTGCGAGACCAATCAGGCCACAACCCCGGTAGACCGCCGCAAGGGCATCGAGAACGCGGCGTCGTTCCGCGCCAATGGCACCGGCCCCTTCCGCCTGCGTGAGCGCCAGCCCAACGTGCGCACGGTGTTCGTGCGCAATGGCGCCTACTGGGACAAGATCGAAGGCAACGCCACCGAAGTTGTGTTCACGCCCATCGGTAACGATGCCACGCGCGTGGCGGCCCTGCTGTCGGGCGAAGTGGACGTGATGGAGCCTGTGCCAGTGCAGGACATCGAGCGTATCAACGGCAGCGCCAATGCCCGCGCCATCACTGGCCCTGAGCTGCGCACCATCTTCCTGGGCATGGACCAGAAACGCGACGAGCTGCTGTACTCCAACGTTAAGGGCAAGAACCCCTTCAAGGACAAGCGTGTGCGCCAGGCCTTCTACCAGGCCATCGACATCGAAGGCATCAAGAAGACCGTGATGCGCGGCGCCTCCAATCCCTCCGCGCTGATGGTGGGCCCCGGCATCAACGGCTTCCAGCCGGATGTCAAGCGCCTGCCCTATGACGTCGAAGCCGCCAAGAAGCTGATGGTCGAAGCCGGTTACCCCAACGGCTTTGAAGTCACCATGAACTGTCCCAACGATCGCTACGTGAACGACGGCCGCATCTGCCAGACGGTGGCTGCCAACCTGTCGCGCATCAACGTCAAGATCAACCTCGCGGCCGAGACCAAGGGCACGTACTTCCCCAAGGTGCTGCGCCGTGACACGAGCTTCTACATGCTGGGCTGGACCCCCACCACCTACGACTCGCACAACGCCCTGAATGCGCTGATGATCTGCCCCGACGACAAGACCGGAGCGGGCCAGTTCAACCTGGGTGCGTATTGCAACCCCAAGCTGGACGAACTGACCAAGAAGATCCTGGTCGAGACCGACAAGCCCAAGCGCGATGCCATGATCAAGGAAGCCTTCGATGTGCACACCGCCGACGTGGGTCACCTGCCGCTGCACCAGCAGGCGCTGGCCTGGGGTGTGAGCAAGAAGGTCAAGCTGGTGCAGATGGCCGACAACTACATGCCTTTCAAGTGGATCACCGTGAGCAAGTAATCCTGCTTGTTCCCGCCTGATCGATACGACGACTACAACAACGACAACGCCACCGGCTGATTCAAGCCCGCAACAACACCTGCAGCTACCCGTTGTGCGTGTTGTTGCCTGTTGATTGGTTTCCCACAATGAAAACTACCCTTGCCCGCTGGTTCGACAGCGACGTTGGCTACAGCTTCCGCACATCGCCGGTCGCGATGCTGGCCGCCGCCATTGCGCTCATTTGCCTGTTCTGTTCGGTGTTCGCCGGATGGGTGGCGCCCCATAACCCGTTCGACCTCACCACGCTGGAGCTGAGCGACGCGCGGCTGCCCCCGGCGTGGAGCGAAATGGGCTCCATGAAATACCCCCTGGGCACCGATGACCAGGGCCGTGACATCCTGTCCGCGCTGATCTACGGTGCGCGCATCTCCCTCGTGGTCGGCATTGCCTCGGTGCTGCTCTCCGTGGTGGTGGGCGTGGCCTTCGGCCTGCTGGCTGGCTTCCGGGGCGGCTGGGTGGATGCTGTGCTCATGCGCCTGTGCGATGTGATGCTCTCCTTTCCTGCCATCCTGGTCGCGCTGCTGATTGCCGGCGTGGGTCGTGCGCTGTTTCCCAATGCGCACGAGTCGCTGGCGTTCGGGGTGCTGATCCTCTCCATCTCCCTCACCGGCTGGGTGCAATATGCCCGCACGGTGCGCGGCTCCACGCTGGTGGAGCGCAACAAGGAATACGTGCAAGCGGCCCGTGTGACGGGGGTCCCGCCGCTGCGCATCATGCGCAAGCATGTGCTGCCCAACGTGATGGGGCCCGTGCTGGTGCTGGCCACCATCCAGGTGGCCACGGCCATCATCACCGAAGCCACGCTGTCCTTCCTGGGTGTGGGCGCTCCGCCCACTTCGCCCTCGCTGGGCACGCTGATCCGCATCGGCAACGACTACCTGTTCTCGGGCGAATGGTGGATCACCGTGTTTCCTGGCGCCATGCTGGTGCTGATTGCGCTGTCGGTCAACCTGCTGGGTGACTGGCTGCGCGATGCCCTGAACCCGCGCCTGCGTTGAGCCACAACAAGAACAAGAAAAGCGATATCTCCATGAGCCTTCTCGAAGTCAAAAACCTCGTTGTCGAATTCCCGGGCCGCCGCGGTACCCTGCGCGCCCTGGACGACATTTCCTTCTCCATTGCGCCCGGCGAGATCCTGGGCGTGGTGGGGGAGTCCGGCGCCGGCAAGTCACTCACCGGCGCGGCCATCATCGGCCTGCTGGAGCCGCCGGGCCGTGTGGCCTCGGGCCAGATCCTGCTGGAGGGCCAGCGCATCGACAACCTCAGCAATGAGGAAATGCGCCACATCCGCGGCCGCCGCATTGGCGCCATCTTTCAGGACCCGCTGACCTCGCTGAACCCGCTGTACACGGTGGGCCGACAGCTCACTGAAACCATCCTGGCGCACCTGCCGGTCAACGCCGCCGAGGCCCGCCAGCGCGCCATCCAGTTGCTCAAGGACACCGGCATTCCCGCGGCTGAAGAGCGCATTGACCACTATCCGCACCAGTTTTCCGGCGGAATGCGCCAGCGTGTGGTGATCGCCCTGGCCCTGGCGGCCGAGCCCAAACTCATCGTGGCCGACGAGCCCACCACGGCGCTGGATGTGTCCATCCAGGCGCAGATCATCACGCTGCTCAAGAACATCTGCAAATCGCGCGGTGCAGCCGTGATGCTGATCACCCACGACATGGGCGTGATTGCCGAAACCTGTGATCGCGTGGCCGTGCTGTACGCCGGTCGCGTGGCCGAGATCGGCCCGGTGCACGATGTGATCAACAAGCCGTCGCACCCCTACACGAGCGGGTTGATGGCCTCCATCCCCGACATGACGATGGACCGTGAACGTTTGAACCAGATCGACGGCGCCATGCCGCGCCTGAACGCCATTCCCCGTGGCTGCGCCTACAACCCCCGCTGCCCCAAGACCTTTGACCGCTGCATGACCGACCGCCCCGACCTGATGGATGCAGGCGCTACACGCGCTGCTTGCTGGCTGCACGCTGGTGCCGCGACCCAAGCCGAGGTGACCGCATGAGTGCCACCGCAACGAAAAGCAAGGCCCTGGTCCAGGCGCATGACCTGGCCAAGACCTTTGACGTCTCCGCTCCCTGGCTCAATCGTGTGATCGAGCGCAAGCCTCGCACCCTGTTGCATGCGGTGGATGGCGTGAGCTTCGAGATCGAGAAGGGCAAGACGCTGGCCCTGGTGGGCGAGTCCGGCTGCGGCAAGAGCACCGTGGCCCGCCTGCTGGTGGGGTTGTACGAGCCCACCCGCGGCGGCCTCACCTTCGACAACCAGGACGCGCACGCCGCCTTCAAGGGCAACGATGCCAAGGCCATGCGCCGCCGCATCCAGATGATCTTCCAGGACCCGTACGCCAGCCTGAATCCGCGCTGGCTGGTGGAGGACATCATTGGAGAGCCACTGAAAGAACACGGCCTCATCACCGACAAGGAACAGCTCAAAACCCGCGTGGGCGAGTTGCTCAAGTCCGTGGGGCTGTCGCCGCTGGACATGGTCAAGTACCCGCACCAGTTCTCGGGCGGGCAGCGCCAGCGCATCTCGATTGCACGCGCCCTTGCCACCGAACCCGAGTTCCTGGTGTGCGACGAGCCCACCAGCGCGCTCGATGTGTCGGTGCAGGCCCAGGTCCTCAACATCATGAAGGACCTGCAGCGCGAACGGCAGCTCACCTACCTGTTCATCAGCCACAACCTGGCCGTGGTGCGCCACGTGAGCGACCAGGTCGGCGTGATGTACCTGGGCCGGCTGGTCGAGCTGGCCGACAAACACACGCTGTTCGACACGCCGCGTCACCCCTACACGCGCATGTTGCTCGATGCCATCCCCAAGATGCACGACACCGGCAAGGCCCGCACCCCCGTCCAGGGCGAGGTGCCGAACCCGCTGAACCCGCCGCCCGGCTGTGCGTTCAACCCGCGCTGCCCCCATGTGAATGACCGCTGCCGCACCGAGCGCCCCCAGCTCCTGAGCATTGGCGGCATTCGCATTGCGTGCCATGCGGTGGAGGAAGGGCGGATCTGATGCCAGCCGCCACGCGGGTGTGCTGACGCGCGGCGGAGGGACTCATCCCGCATTGCTACTGTCGCAGTAGTGATTGCTATCAATAAAGTAGCTGCTAGCGCAATGAATACCTGCACTTGCGGCTATTTTTGCTTGTAAACGCGCAGAAGATGCTCATCCTGGCTCCGCAGTCACTCCTTGGCCGGCTGCCGGCAGGGCCCGCCCCAGCAGGTAGTCAATGCAGGTGCGCACCGCTCGGGTCTGGTGGCGGTTGGGCATGTAGAGCATGAACATCTGGGTGCCAAAAATGCTCAGCCGCCAGTCGTCGAGTGTGGTCAGCACTTCGCCGCTGGTCACGGCGTCCTGCACCACGTAATCCGGTACCAGCCCTACGCCCAGCCCTGCCAGGATGCCCTGGCGGAGAAACGGAAAGTGCTCCGAAATGAGGGTGGGCTCCAGCATGGCTTCCTGGCGCTGGTCACCCCGGTACCCGCGCAGGCGCAGCTGCTTGCCTACCACCCCTGCGGTGATCACCGGCGCGGCCTGCAGAGCTTCGAAGTCCTGGGGCAGCCCATGCGTCTCGGCGTACTCCCGCGATGCGCAGGCGATGTAGCGCACGCTGCCCAGGTCGCGCGCCACCAGCGTGGGCGGGGGCTCGGGCATCACGCGGATGGCGATGTCCACCTCATCGCGGATGAGGTCGTCCACCCGGTTTTCAAAGCGCACATCCAGCACGATGCCGGGGTACAGCCGCTTGAAGTCGATCAGCCAGTCCGACATCACCATCTGCCCGTAGCCACTGGGCACGCTCAGGCCCACGCGGCCCTGCAGGCCTTGGCCCAGCGTGGCAATCGTCTCGCGCGCGGCCAGCATTTCGTTCTGAATGGCGCGGCCATGGGCGTACAGGCGCAGGCCCACCTCAGTGGGCTCCACCCGGCGCGTGGTACGGCGCACCAGCTGCACACCCACCGATTTTTCCAACTGGTGCAGGTGGTAGCTCACATTCGCACGCGTCATCTTCAGGTTGCGCGCGGCCTGGCTCAGGTTGCCAGCATCAAGGATGTCGACCAGCACGGTGAGGGAGGTGAGTTCCATAGGCGGGATGGGTGGGGCGGCGCTTGAACGCTCGCTTGCCGCAGTTTGTCAAAAGAAGTTTGACAGTCTGTCAATGGGCTATGTAATTGTCAAGATTACTTCGCGCATCAACAATCCCTCGGTTATCAACAGGCACAGCCATTGACCAGGAGACTTCCCCGTATGCACGCCGCCGCTGCCGCATCTTCCGTTGTTACCACCGCGCTGCATGGCGATGTTCTGGTCGTCACCATCGACAACCCGCCCGTCAATGCCCTGGGCGCCGCCGTGCGCCAGGGCCTGTTGGTGGCCATGCAGCAGGCGCAGGCCGACGCCGCCGTGGTCGCCGTGTTGCTGGTGGGCGCGGGCAAGGCCTTCATTGCCGGGGCGGACATCCGCGAATTCGGCAAGCCACCGGTAGCACCCATCCTGCCCGAGGTCTGCCGCGCCATCGAAAACCTGAACAAGCCCGTGGTGGCCGTGCTGCACGGCGCAGCCCTGGGCGGCGGGCTGGAGGTGGCGCTGTCGGCCCACTACCGGCTGGCCTTGCCCGCCGCCACGCTGGGCCTGCCCGAGGTGAACCTGGGCCTGCTGCCCGGCTCGGGCGGCACCCAGCGCGCCCCGCGCCTGATGGGCGTGCAGGCTGCGACCACCCTCATGCTCAGCGGCCAGCCCCTCAAGGCGCAGGCCGCGCTGCAAGCCGGCCTGATTGACAAGCTGGTGGAAGGCACCGACCCGCTCGCCGCAGGCCTGGCCTACGTGCGCGAACTGCTGGCTGCCAACGCCCCCGTGCGCCGCACGCGTGACCTGGCCATTGCCGAGCCGCAGGCTGCGCTGGCCTGGCTGGACGCACAGAAGGCCGAGACCGCCAAAAAGTCGCGCGGCCTGTTCTCTCCCCTCAAGATCATCGAATGCGTACAGGCCGCGTTGCAACTGCCGTTTGACGAAGGCATGGCCCGCGAGCGTGCGCTGTTCATGGAGTGCATCGACAGCCCGCAGCGCGCCGGTCTCATCCACGCCTTTTTTGCCGAACGCGAGGTCGTCAAGGTGCCCGAAGCACAGGCCGCACAGCCGCGCCCCGTGGCCAGCATTGCCGTCATCGGCGGCGGCACCATGGGCGCGGGCATTGCAGTGGCAGCCCTCGATGCCGGCTTGCCGGTGACCATGATCGAGCGCGATGCCGAGTCCATTGCCCGGGGCCGCGCCAATGTCGAAAAGGTCTACAACGCCCTGGTGGCCAAGGGCCGCATGACCGATGCCGCCCAGGCCGCCGTGATGGCGCGCTACACCGGTAGCACCAGCTATGCCGATATCGCCAATGTGGATCTGGTGATCGAGGCCGTGTTTGAAGACATCGAGGTCAAGAAGGCCGTGTTCCGCGAGCTGGACCGCGTGTGCAAGCCCGGTGCCGTGCTGGCTACCAACACGTCTTACCTCGACATCGACGCCATTGCAGCTGCCACCGGCCGCCCGCAGGATGTGATCGGCCTGCACTTCTTCAGCCCCGCCAACATCATGAAGCTGCTGGAGATCGTGGTGCCCGCCCAGGTCGCACCCGACGTGGTGGCTACGGCGTTCGAGCTGGCTCGCAAGCTGAAAAAGGTGCCTGTGCGCGCGGGCGTGTGCGACGGCTTCATCGGCAACCGCATCCTGGCCGTGTACAAGCAGGCCGCTGACTACCTGCTGGAAGACGGCGCAAGCCCCTACGAGATCGACGCTGCCGTGCGCGGCTTTGGTTTTGCCATGGGCCCGTTCCAGGTGACAGACCTGGCCGGTGGAGACATTGGCTGGGCCACCCGCAAGCGCCGCGCTGCCACGCGCGACCCCCGGGCGCGCTACGTGGAGATTGCCGACCGCATCTGCGAGCGCAGCTGGTTCGGGCAAAAGACGGGGCGCGGCTTCTACCTCTACCCCGAAGGGGCCCGCGTGGGCCAGCCCGACCCCGAGGTGCTGGCCATTGTGGATGCCGAGCGCGCCAAGAAGGGCGTCACCCCCCAAAGCTTTACCGCCGACGAGATCATGCGCCGCTACATGGCCGCCATGGTCAACGAAGGCGCCAATGTGGTGCATGAAGGCATTGCCCTGCGCCCGCTGGATGTGGATGTGACCTTTGTCGCAGGCTACGGCTTTCCGCGCCACCGGGGCGGCCCGATGAAGTGGGCCGACATGACGGGCCTGCCCCAGCTGCTGGCCGACATCGAGGCCTTTGCCAAGGAGGACCCGCTGTTCTGGAAACCCTCGCCCTTGCTGGTGCAACTGGTGCGGGAAGGGCGCAACTTTGACAGCCTGAACCAGGCTGAAAAGAGCTGAGCCCGCCTCGCGATTCGATTTTTCAGATTCATCAAATTCAAATCATTTTGGCCTCTAGCGCTTGATAAACAAGCGCAAGCAGCTATTAAATCAGGAGCAAATCATGCGTGAAGCCGTCATCGTTTCCACCGCCCGCACCCCATTGACCAAGTCGCACCGGGGCGAATTCAATGCCACACCCGGCCCGCAGCTGGCGGCCTTTTCCGTCAAGGCAGCGGTCGAGCGCTCGGGCATTGACCCCGAGCTGATCGAAGACCTGGTGATGGGCTGCGGCTACCCCGAGGGCATCACCGGCAAGAACATTGGCCGCCAGACCGCGCTGCGCGCGGGCCTGCCCCTTTCGGTGGCGGGCATGGTGGCCAGCCGGTTTTGCGCATCGGGTCTGCAGTCGGTGGCGATTGCCGCAGGCCGCATCGTGGCCGAGGGCGTACCCGCCATGGTGGCCGGTGGGGTAGAAAGCATCTCGGCCATCCGCGCAGGCAACCCGGCAGACATCGACCCCTGGCTGCAAGAGAACAAGCCCGACCTTTACATGGCCATGATCGACACCGCCGACATCGTGGCCCACCGCTACGGCATCAGCCGCGAAGACCAGGACCTGTTTTCGCTGCAAAGCCAGCAACGCACCGCCGCCGCGCAGCAGGCCGGCGTGTTTGCCGACGAGATCGTGCCCTGCACCACGCGCATGATGGAAAAGAAGAAGGAAACCGGCGAGGTCACCTACCGTGAAGTGACGGCCACGCACGACAACTGCAACCGCGCCAGCACCACGCTGGAAGGCCTTGCCAAGCTGGAGCCGGTGAAAGGTCCGGGCCAGTTCATCACCGCAGGCAACGCCTCGCAGCTGTCCGACGGCTCCAGCGCCTGCGTGCTCATGGAAGCCAAAGAAGCCGAGCGCCGTGGCCTGCAGCCCCTGGGCGTGTTCCGTGGCTTTGCGGTGGCCGGTTGCGAGCCCGACGAAATGGGCATTGGCCCAGTGTTTGCCGTGCCCAAGCTGCTGGCGCGCCACGGCCTCACGGTGCAGGACATTGACCTGTGGGAGATGAACGAAGCCTTTGCCTCGCAGGCCCTGTACTGCCAGCGCCGCCTGGGCATTCCGTCCGAGCGGCTGAACGTGAACGGCGGAGCGATTGCCATTGGCCACCCCTTCGGCATGACCGGCGCGCGCCTGGTGGGCCACCTGCTGCTCGAAGGCCGCCGCCGCAAGGCCAAGTACGGCGTGGTGACCATGTGCATTGCCGGTGGCATGGGCGCTGCAGGCCTCTTCGAAATTTATTGAAACACCCCCTGAGCGGCTGGCGCCGCTTCCCCCTCTCCTGCGGGAGGGGGACGACGCCCTCGCTGCGGGGCGGCCCTTGCTCGGCGTCCCCCGCGTGGGGCGCGCCGGTGCAAAGGCCGTAGAGAGGCGCACAGCGCCATGGATGACTGAGGAAAACCGTCAATGGACCTGAATTTCACCCCTGAAGAAGAAGCCTTCCGCGCCGCGGTGCAGGCTTTCTTGAAAGCCAAGCTGCCCGAACGCATCGCCACCAAGGTCAAGGCCGGGCAGCGCCTGACCAAGGCGGACCAGGACGAGTGGCACGCCATCCTGAACGAGCGCGGCTGGCTGGCCAACCACTGGCCCGAGGCCTACGGCGGCCCGGGCTGGGGCGCGGTCGAAAAATTCATTTTCGACACCGAGTGCGCCCTGGCCGGTGGCCCGCGCATCGTGCCGTTCGGTGTGAACATGCTGGGTCCGGTGCTCATCAAGTTTGGCAACGAGGCACAGAAAAAATACTGGCTGCCGCGCATCCTGAGCGGCGAGGACTGGTGGTGCCAGGGCTACTCCGAACCTGGCGCGGGCTCGGACCTGGCCTCCGTGAAGACCACGGCAGTACGCCAGGGTGGCCACTACGTCGTCAACGGCCAGAAGACCTGGACCACCCAGGGCCAGCACGCCAACATGATCTTCTGCCTGGTGCGAACGGACCGCGAAGCCAAGGCGCAGTCGGGCATCAGCTTCTTGCTGGTGGACATGCAATCGCCCGGCGTGGAGCTGCGCCCCATCCGCACGCTCGATGGCGACAAGGAAGTCAACGAGGTGTTCTTCACCGATGTGAAGGTGCCCGTGGAAAACCTGGTGGGCGAGGAGAACAAGGGCTGGACCTACGCCAAGTACCTGCTGACCTATGAGCGCACGGGCATTGCAGGCGTGGGCTTTTGCATTGCCGCGCTGGCCAAGCTCCAGGTGATTGCCGCCAAGGTCATCAAAAACGGCAAGCCGCTGGATCAGGACCCACTGTTTGCCGCCCGCATGGCCCAGGTCGAGATTGACCTGGAGAACATGAAGACCACCAACCTGCGCGTGATTGCCGCCGTGGCCGGTGGCGGCGTGCCAGGGGCTGAAAGCTCTATGCTCAAGATTCGCGGCACCGAGATCCGGCAGGAGATCCTCTCGCTCATCCGCCGTGCGGTGGGCCCGTACGCGCTGCCTTTCATCGAAGAAGCGCAGTACGAAGGCTATGCCGAAGAACCCGTGGGGCCAAAGGAAGCGGCCACGGCAGCAGCCAGCTACTTCAACTACCGCAAGCTGTCGATCTTTGGCGGCTCCAATGAAATTCAGAAGAACATCATCTCCAAGATGATTCTCGGCCTGTGAGGTTGCCGCGATGAACTTTGAACATACCGAAGACCGCCGCATGCTGGCGGACACCCTGAACCGTTTTGTGGCCGAGCAGTACGGCATTGAAACCCGCAATCACATCGCCTATGGAGACACCGGCATGGACCCGGCGCTGTGGAGCCGCTTTGCCGAGCTGGGCACGATTGGCGCGCTGTTCCCTGAAGCCGACGGCGGCTTTGGCGGCGCAGGCTTTGATGTGGCCGTGGTGTTTGAAGCCCTGGGCAGCGGCCTGGTTGTGGAGCCCTTTGTCAGCGCGCTGGTGGTGGGCCGGGCGCTGGGCTTGGCGGGCAGCGCGGCACAGAAGGAACACATCGCCAGCCTCATAGACGGCAGCACTGTGGCCGCGCTGGCGCATGAAGAGCCCGGCGCACACTACGCCCTGAACCGCGTGACCACCCGCGCCGTGCGCAGTGGCGATGGCTGGCAACTCACCGGCCACAAGGCCGTGGTGCTGCATGGCGACCAGGCGCAGTGGCTGCTGGTCAGTGCCCGCACCTCGGGCGCTGTGGACGATGAAGACGGAATTTCGCTGTTCCTGGTGCCCACTGATGCCGCAGGCCTGAGCCGCCGTGGCATGGACCGCATCGACGGTGGCCGCGTGGCCGAAGTTACGTTGCAAAACGTGCAGGTGGGCGCCGATGCGCTGCTCGGCACGGAGGGGCAGGGCCTTGCTACGCTGGAGCACGCGGTAGGCTGGGGCATTCTGGCCGTGTGCGCGGAGGCGCTGGGCGCCATGGATGTGGCCAAGAAGCACACGCTGGAATACCTGCAAACGCGCAAGCAGTTTGGCGTGCCGATTGGCAGCTTCCAGGCGCTGCAACACCGCATGGCCGACCTGCTGCTGGAAGTAGAGCAGGCGCGCTCTGCCGTCATCAACGCAGCGGCCGCGATGGACAGCACCGACCGCACCGAGCGCGAGCGCGCACTGTCGGCCGCCAAGGTCACCATGGGCCGTATCGGCGCGTTGGTGGCTGAAGAAAGCATTCAGCTGCACGGCGGCATTGGCATGACGTGGGAGCTGCCGCTGTCGCACTACGCCAAGCGCCTCGTCATGGTGGACCACCAGTTTGGCGATGAAGACCACCACCTGGCGCGCTTCATTGCGCTGGGCCGGAGCTGAAGCCATGGAGCAGCCACTGCCTCTGCTGCAACGCCGCGAGGGCGCGGTGCTTGTGCTCTCCAACAACAACCCCGCCGCGCGCAATGCGCTGTCGCCCGCGTTCTACGCGGCGCTGACCGAGGCACTGGTGCAGGCCGAGGCCGACCCCACCGTGGGCGCCATCGTGCTCACGGGCGAAGGCGGGCACTTTTGTGCGGGCGGTGACTTGCGCCAGCTGGCCAAGCGACGTGAGCTGCCCATTGAAGAGCGCCGCGCCAAGCTCGAAGGCCTGCACGACCTGATCCGCACCGTGCGCGATTGCCGCAAGCCGGTGATTGCAGCGGTGGAGGGCGCAGCGGCCGGTGCGGGCCTGTCGCTGGCGCTTGCATGTGACATGCTGGTGGCTGCGCGCAATGCCGTGTTCTCGGTGGCCTATGTGAAAGTGGGCCTCACGCCCGACGGCGGCGCCACGGCTTTCCTGGCCGAGTTCGTATCGCGCCAAGTGCTGACCGAGCTGTGCCTCACCGGCGAACGCATCTCTGGCGAGCGACTGCATGCGCTGGGCCCGGTCAACCGACTGGCCGAACCGGGTGAGGCGCTGACGCAGGCATTGGCATTGGCCGCGCAGGTAGCCAACGGGCCGGACCTGGCCATGGGCCGCATCAAGGCGCTGTGCCGCAGTGCCTACGTCCAGCCACTGGACGATCAGCTGGAGCTGGAAGCTCAGCTCATGGTGCAGTCGCAAGCCACCGAAGAATCCCGCGAAGGCATTGGTGCGTTTCTGGAAAAACGCCCGACCGATTTCGCACGCCTGCGCCAGGTCAATACCGCCGGCGCGGGTACACAAGACACTACGCAATGACCTCCACCACCCCCACCCCCCCATTG